>DATMCA010001711.1:0-9171 GCA_035559015.1 Umezawaea sp.
CACGAACGCGCCCTGCGCGGGCTTCAGGTCGACCCAGCCCTCGGTCTGCAGGCGCTGGAGCGCCTCGCGCACCGGTTGCCTGCTGACCCCGAGGTACTCGGCCAGCTCCACCTCGACCAGGTGCTGGCCGGGTTGCAGGGTGCGGTTCACGATCAGGTCGATCAGCGCCTCGTACACCGCCTGGCGCAGGGGTGCCGGTCGTTCCACTCGCTTGGCCGCGGCGCCGCTCAACGCGGCTCGCGAACCGCGGCGTCCGGTGGTCACGTCGCCGGGGAACGGTGTCGGCTGGTTCATGGCCACCTCCTTGCTCATCGGATGAATGGTTTCAGCATACAGGTTGTTGTATGCAAAGTTCAGTGCGGTACGTCACGTTGGTGCCGGGCGGGCCAATTGTCGCCGATGTCGGACTCTGCGTGATCGGTCGGTCGCGTTTCGTGTGCGAGGTCCCGGCGTGGAAGAAGTCCCCTGTTGTCACCGGGGTTGATCGGTATACTGTATGCAATCACGCAGAGATGAGGCAGGACATGAGAGTCGCCGTTCTCGGAGCGGGAGCGATCGGCGCCTATGTGGGCGCTGCCCTGCACCGCGCTGGAGTCGAGGTCCACCTGATCGCGCGGGGGCCGCACCTGGAAGCGCTGCGGGCGCACGGGGTGCGGGTGCTCAGCCCTCGGGGGGACTTCACCGAACATCCGCACGCCACCGACGACCCGGGGGTCGTCGGGGAGGTGGACTACGTCTTCCTCGGGTTGAAGGCGCACGGCTACGCCTCCGCCGGGCCGTTGTTGAAGCCGCTGCTGGGGGCGGAGACGGCGGTGATCGCGGCGCAGAACGGGATTCCGTGGTGGTACTTCCACGGGTTGACCGGGCACCCGCTGGAGGGGCGGCGGATCGAGGCGGTGGATCCCGGCGGGGCCGTCAGCGCCGTGCTCGACACCCGTCGGGCCATCGGGTGCGTCGTGTACTGCTCCACGGAGATCGAGGCGCCGGGGGTCATCCGACACCTGGAGGGGACGCGGTTCTCCATCGGGGAGCCGTGGGGCGGGGTCTCGGACCGGTGCTCGGCGTTGAGCGCGGCGATGGTCGCCGGTGGGCTGAAGTGCCCGGTGGAGCCCGAGTTGCGGGACGACATCTGGATCAAGCTGATGGGCAACGTGGCCTTCAACCCGCTCAGCGCGCTGACGCGGGCGACGATGGCGGAGATCTGCGCGCACCGGGACACGCGGGAACTGGTCGCGACGATGATGGCCGAGACGATGGCGATCGCGCGGGCCGCCGGGAGTTCTCCGGAGATGTCGATCGAGAAGCGGATCGACGGGGCTCGGCGGGTGGGGCACCACAAGACGTCGATGTTGCAGGACCTGGAGGCGGGCAAGACGTTGGAGATCGACGCGATCATCGGGGCGGTGGTGGAGATCGCCGACCTGACGCGGATTCCGGCTCCCGCGTTGCGGAACGTGTACGCGGCGATCGACCTGCTGAACCGGACCACGGCGGCCGTGGTGCCCACGGCCTGAACTGCCGGGCGGGTGGACGCCTTTCGCTTGTCGGGCGAAAGCGCGGGGGAGCGGTGAATCGCCCCGAGTTGTGCGGCCCGGTCGCCGAGCGCCGCGTTGCCGTCGAGGTGGCCGGCTGCTCGGCGGTCGCGCGTGCCCGAGTCGGTCGGCTCGTCGCTCTCCCGCTCTTCGTCTTTCCCCCTTCCCTTCGTGCGATCACTCGAATAACGTATGTTGCATACAGTCGACGATCAGCGACGTGTGTGGAGGTCTGCCATGAGGCGCAGGAAGAGCGAGCCCTACGTGCGACTGGTCGAGCCGTTGGTGCGGGAGCACGGGGTGTTGCGGGCCGCGACGTGGGACGAGGCGCTGGAGCGGGCGGCCGAGGGGTTCCGGCGGAACGTCGCGGCCAAGGGGCCCGACGCGTTCGGGATGTTCTCGTGCGCTCGGGCCACCAACGAGATGAACTACGTGGCGCAGAAGTTCACCCGCGCGGTCATCGGGACGAACAACGTGGACTCCTGCAACCGCACGTGCCACGCGCCCAGCGTCGCCGGGCTGGCCCGTGTGTTCGACAGCGGTGGCGGGACGTCGTCGTACCGCGAGATCGAGGACGCCGACGTGGTCGTGCTGTGGGGGTCCAACGCGCGGGAAGCGCACCCGATCTTCTTCCAGCACGTGCTGAAGGCGGTGCACAAGGGCGCGAAGCTGTTCGTGGTCGACCCGCGGAGGACCAGCACCGCGAAGTGGGGCCACCGGTGGCTCCAACTGCACGTGGGCACGGACATCCCGCTGGCGCACGCCGTGGCGCGGGAGATCATCCACTCCGGGTTGGCCAACGAGGCGTTCATCGAGCGGGCCACCGAGGGGTTCGAGGAGTTCAAGGCGTCGGTCGAGCCGTGGACGCTGGAGGTCGCCGAGGAGGTGACCGGGGTCCCCCGGGAGCTGATCCGGGAGCTGGCCCACGCCTACGCCCGTGCCGACCGCGGGCAGATGTCGTGGACGCTCGGCATCACCGAGCACCACAACGGGACCAACAACGTGCTGTCGCTGATCAACCTGGCCCTGCTCTGCGGGCACGTCGGCCGCTACGGTGCCGGCCTGAACCCGTTGCGCGGGCAGAACAACGTGCAGGGCGGCGGTGACATGGGCGCGATCCCGGACCGGCTGCCGGGGTTCCAGGACGTCCTCAGCCCCGAGGTCCGGCGGAAGTACGACGCGCTCTGGGGCTCGAACATCCCGCCGTACAAGGGGCAGAACCTGACGCAGATGCTGGAGGCCATGGAGCGCGGGGACATGACCTGCGTCTACATCATCGGGGAGAACCCGGTGCAGTCCGAGGCCGACTCGGAGCACACGCGCAAACGCCTGTCGAACCTGGACCACGTGGTGGTGCAGGACATCTTCCTCACCAAGACCGCGCAGCTCGCGGACGTGGTGCTGCCCGCGTCCGCGGCCTGGTGCGAGACCGACGGGACGTTCACCAACAGCGAGCGCCGCGTCCAGCGCGTGCGGAAAGCGCTGGAGGCACCGGAAGGAGCGCGGGACGACATCGCGATCCTGTGCGACCTGGCCCGGCGGCTCGGGCACGACGAGTGGGACTACACCAGCGCCGAGCAGGTGTGGGACGAGCTGCGGCAGCTCTCGCCGATGCACGCCGGGATGACCTACCAGCGGCTCGCCGACCTCGGCGGCATCCAGTGGCCCTGCTACAGCGAGGACGCGCTCGAACCGAGCTTCCTGCACGGCAGGCTGTGGGAGGAGGACCCGGCCAAGCGCGGGCGGCCCGCGCCGTTCTCGGTGCTGGACCACAGCCCGCCGGTCGACCTGCTCTCCGAGGAGTTCCCGTTGCGCCTCACCACGGGCCGCCGACTGGACTCCTACAACACCGGCGTGCAGTCGGCCGGGTTCGAGTCGCCGCTGCGCCGCGGGGAAACCCTCGACCTGTGCCGGGAGGACGCCGAACTGCTCGGCGTGCGCCAGGACGAACTGGTGCAGATCTCGTCCCGGCGGGGCGCGATCGTCGCGCCCGTCCGGATCGACGACGGGCTCAGGCCGGGGCTGGCGTTCATGACGTTCCACTTCCCGGACGAGATCGACGTCAACTCGATCACCATCGAGGCGACCTGCCCGATCGCGGGCACCGCCGAGTACAAGGCGTCCGCGATCCGGGTGGAGAAGCTGCCGCCGGGGATCACCGAGGACGACCGGTTCACCGTCGTGCCCGTCTGAGCCAGTTCGAGGTGGAGGAGTCACCGTGGACCTTCAGTTCCTCAGCTTCACACCCACCGACGACGAGCGGGCCGCCGTGGACGCGGCGGTCGCCGGGAGGCCGCCGTCGCGCGACCTGCTGCTGCCCGCGCTCCACGCGGTCAACGACCGGGTCGGCTGGATCAGCCAGGGCGCGCTCAACCACATCTGCGAGACGCTGGGGGTGCCGCCCGCCGACGCGTACGGCGTGGCGAGCTTCTACTCGCTGTTCTCCCTGGTGGAACGGCCGAAGCGGGTCGTGCACGCCTGCGTCGACCTGGCCTGCAAGGTCAACGGGGCGGAGCGGGTGACCGACGCGCTCACCGACGTGTTCGGCCCGGCGGGCGGCCGGACCGGGGACGTCACGTGGTTGCGCAGCCCGTGCCTCGGCGTCTGCGAGCGCGCGCCCGCCGCGCTGGTGTTCCAGGCGGGCGAGCCCGCGACCGAACAACTGCTGGCTCCCGTCGAACCCGAGGCGCTGGTGGAGGTCGCCACCCGTGGACCATCCTTTGTGGACGAACCGACGCGCGTTCCCCAGGAGGGGGACGGGGGTCTGCGGCTGCTCAAGCGGGTCGGGGTCGTCGATCCCACCAGCCTGGACGACTACCGCGCCACCGGCGGGTACTCGGGGCTGCGCAACGCGTTGCTGCTCGGCCCGGTGGGCGTGATCCGCGAGGTCACCGACTCGAAGCTGATGGGCCGCGGCGGCGCCGCGTTCCCGACCGGCCGCAAGTGGGACGCCACCGCCCGGCAGCCGGTGAGGCCGCACTACCTGGTGTGCAACGCGGACGAGAGCGAGCCGGGCACGTTCAAGGACCGCGTGCTGATCGAGGGCGACCCGTTCGCGCTGGTGGAGGCGATGACCATCACGGCGTTCGCCACCGGCTGCGCCAAGGGCTACCTGTACCTGCGCGGCGAGTACCCGAAGGCGCTGCACCTGCTGGAGAACGCCATCGCCAGGGCCCGCGAACGCGGTTTCCTCGGCGAGGACGTCATGGGGCACGAGGGCTTCTCGTTCGACATCGAGATCAGGCGCGGGGCGGGCGCGTACATCTGCGGCGAGGAGACCGCGATCTTCGGCTCCATCGAGGGCTTCCGCGGTGAACCCCGCAGCAAGCCGCCGTTCCCGGTGGAGGCGGGCCTGTTCGGCAGGCCGACCGTGGTGAACAACGTCGAGACGCTGGTCAACATCCCGCTCATCCTCACCGAGGGCTGCGAGGCCTACGCCCGGATCGGCACGGCGGGGTCGACCGGCTCGAAGCTGTTCTGCCTGTCCGGCAACGTGAAGCGGCCCGGTGTCTACGAGGTCCCGTTCGGCGCGACCCTCGGTGAGCTGCTGGAGCTGGCGGGCGGTGTGCCGGACGGTCGCGAGCTGCGGGCGATCCTGCTCGGCGGCGCCGCGGGCGGGTTCGTCCGGCCGGACGAGCTGGACCTCAAGCTCACCATGGAGGACGCGCGCGCCGCGGGCACCACGTTGGGCTCGGGGGTGGTGCTGGTGCTCGACGACACCGCCGACCTGGGCGGGTTCCTGCTGCGCATCGCCGCGTTCTTCCGCGACGAGTCGTGCGGGCAGTGCGTGCCGTGCCGCATCGGCACCGTGCGGCAGGAGGAGGCGCTGCACCGGGTCGTCGGCGGCAAGAAGCTGAGCACCGGCGGCGACGACCTGCTGGTGCTGCGCGAGGTCGGCCAGGTCATGCGGGACTCGTCCATCTGCGGGCTCGGCCAGACGGCGTGGAACGCCATCGAGTCGGCCATCGACCGCCTCGGGGCGCTGGAGAAGGGGAAGAGCGCATGACCGCCGTCGACATCGGGTTGCCGCGCAGGCTCGTCGAGTTCGAGCTGGACGGCGAACCCGTGCGGGTGCCCGAGAACGCCACGATCCTGGACGCCTGCACGGCGGCCGGGAAGTCGATCCCCACGCTCTGCTACGGCGACACGCTCCAGCCCGCGAACGCCTGCCGCGTCTGCATGGTGGAGGTCGAGGGCTCGCGGACGCTCGTGCCGTCGTGCTCGCGCGAGGTCGAGCCCGGCATGGTCGTGCGCACCGACACGGAACGGACCAGGACCAGCCGCAAGGTCGTGCTGGAGCTGCTGGCGTCCGCGACCGACCTGTCCACCACACCGGAGGTCCGGGGCTGGCTGGAGGAGACGGGCGCCGAGCCCGAGCGGTTCGGGCCGCCCGCGCCGCCGAGCGACGACCGCGACCACCGGCAGCCGGGCGAGCACGAGATCCCGGACGGCATGACGGCCGCGACCGTGCGGCAGCCGGTGAAGGTCGACAACGAGCTCTACGTGCGCGACTACGGCAAGTGCATCCTCTGCTACAAGTGCGTCGACGCGTGCGGCGACCAGTGGCAGAACTCCTTCGCCATCACGGTCGCGGGCCGCGGGTTCGACGCGCGGATCTCCACCGAGTTCGCCAACCCGCTGCCGGAAAGCGCTTGCGTGTACTGCGGCAACTGCGTCGAGGTGTGCCCGACGGGCGCGCTGAGCTTCAAGGCCGAGCACGACCGGCGCGAGAACGGCACGTGGGACGAGGAGCGGCAGACCGAGACCACGACCATCTGCACGTTCTGCGGCGTCGGCTGCAACCTCACGCTCCACGTGCAGGACAACGAGATCGTCAAGGTCACGTCACCGCACGACAGTTCGGTGACCCACGGGAACCTCTGCATCAAGGGCCGCTTCGGCTGGCAGCACGTGCAGAACCGCTAGACCGGGAGGTCCGCGCATGTCCTTGATCCTCAAGCCCGGAACGTCGTGGCGCGAGCTGTACGCCCGCTGCGTCGAGATCGCCCCGGAGGCGTTCCACGACGACCGCCTCCTCAACTTCTACGGCGGCCGCTGGCGCCGCGAGGGTCTGCCCGGTCCGGCGACGACCCCGGTCGACGGCAGCACCATCGCCGGTCCGCCCAGGCTGGACGCGGGCAGCGCCCGAGCCGCCGTCGCCGCCGCGGTCGACGACCACCGCGCGTGGGCCGAAGTGCCCCTGGCGGAGCGGAAAGCCCGCGTCACGGCCGCGCTGGACGACCTCCAGGCGAACCGCGACCTGCTGTCGCTGCTGCTGGTCTGGGAGATCGGCAAGCCGTGGCGGCTCGCGACCGCCGACGTGGACCGGTGCGTCGAGGGGGTCCGCTGGTACGTCGAGGAGATCGACCCGATGCTGGCGGGCCGCGCGCCGCTGAGCGGCCCGGTCAGCAACATCGCCAGCTGGAACTACCCGATGAGCGTCCTCGTGCACGCGATGCTCGTGCAGGTCCTGGCGGGCAACGCGGCCATCGCCAAGGCACCGACCGACGGCGGCGTGAGCTGCCTGACGCTGGCGACCGCGCTGGCCGTGCGCCACGGCCTGCCGCTCACCCTGGTCAGCGGCAGCGGCGGCGAGCTGTCGCCGGTGCTGGTCGGCTCACCGGACATCGGCTGCCTCTCGTTCGTCGGCGGGCGCGGAGTCGGCGGTGAGATCGTCGCGAGCCTGGTCGACTCCGACAAGCGGCACGTCCTGGAGCAGGAGGGGCTGAACTGCTGGGGCATCTGGGAGTTCGGCGACTGGGACAGCCTCGGCCCGCAGATCCGCAAGGCGTTCGACTACGCCAAGCAGCGCTGCACGGCCTACCCGCGCTACGTCGTGCAGCGGGAGCTGTTCGACCGCTTCCTGGCCGTCTACCTGCCCGCCGTGCGCGGGGTCGCGTTCGGCCACCCGCTGGCCGTCGAGCACCCGGACGACCCGTTGCCGGAACTCGACTTCGGCCCGCTGATCACCGACGCGAAGGCCAAGGAACTGGCCGACGTGGTCGACGAGGCCGTGCGGATGGGCGGCGTTCCCCTGCACCGCGGCTCGCTCGACGACGGCCGCTTCCTGCCCGGCCAGCAGACCGCCGCCTACCTGCCGCCGACCGCGATCCTCTCCCCGCCGCGCTCGTCACCGCTGCACCACGCCGAGCCGTTCGGGCCCGTCGACACGATCGTCCTGGTGGACACGGAAGCCGAACTGCTGTCCGCGATGAACGCCAGCAACGGCGCCCTGGTCGCCACGCTGGCCTGCGACGACCAGGCCGCCGCCAAACGGCTGTCCGCCGACCTCCAGGCGTTCAAGGTCGGCATCAACAAGCCCCGTTCACGGGGTGACCGCGACGAGGTGTTCGGCGGTCGGGGCGCGTCCTGGCGCGGGGCGTTCGTCGGCGGCGCGCTGCTGGTGCACGCCGTCACCGAGGGCCCGGCGGACGAGCGACTGTACGGCAACTTCCCGTCCTACTCGCTCTACCCGCCGACCTGACCCGAAGGGGAGGACGATGTCGCTCCGCTCCGATCTCACCAGGATCACCAGGACCGTCGTCGCCCCCGCCGCGGTCGAGACCGACCGGGCCCACCGGTTCCCGCGCGCGGCCGTCCAGGCGTTCGGCCGCGCCGGGATCCTCGGCATGACCGTCCCGCGCGGCCTCGGCGGCGGCGGTCAGGGCCTCGCGGAGGCGAGCCGGGTCGTGGAGGAGGTCGCCCGCCACTGCGGCGGCACCGCGACCGTGCTGCGCTCGCACTTCGCCGCGGTCGCCGTGCTGAACCGGCACGGCGACCGCGGCCTCCGCACCGAGGTGGCCGCCGGGACGCATCTGAGCACGCTCGCGGTGTTCCAGGCGGGCGACCTCCTCACCCCGACCGGCGCCGCCGAGCAGCGCGGCGACGTCGTCTCCTTGCGCGACCGCAAGACGTGGGTGGTCTCCGCGGGCGAGGCCGACAGCTACGTCTGGTCCTCCCCACCCGTCGAGGCGAAGGGCATGTCCACCCTCTGGCTCGTCTCCGGCCAGGCCCCCGACCTGCTCGTCCCCGCCGTGCACGACGGCATCGGCCTGCGCGGCGGCGCCTCCACCACCGTCTGGGCCGACCCCGTCCGCGTCCCGGCGAGCTGCCGCCTCGGCGAGGACGGCGCGGGCCTCGACACCGTGCTGCACGACGCCCTCCCGTGGTTCGCGCTGCTCGGCTCGTCCGTCGCCCTCGGACTGATGGAGGGAGCCCTCGCCGCCACCCTGGAGCACCGCCGCGACCGCACCGCCGACCTCGCCCGGATGCGGCTGCGCACCGACGCCGTCCGCGTCCTGCACGACGACGCGGTGGCCGCGCACGGCTGGGAACCCGACCGGGCCCGGCGGAAGGTCTGCCAGCTCACCCTGGCCGCCACCGACGCCCTCCTCACCGTGACGGACCTCGCCATGAAGCTGTGCGGCGACGCCGCGTTCCGCCGGGACACGGGCGTGGAGCGGCGGTTCCGCGACGCGCGGGCGGCCACCGCGGTCGAACCCACCGCGGAGTCGGTGCTCGACCTCGTGGCACGGGGTCCGTGGCGGAACGCCTGACCGCGACCCGGCACGGCATTCCCGGCCGGGTGTGCCCGTGACGCCCGTCACCCGTTCCGCTGACGTCACAGAACGCCCGCTGG
>DATMCA010001712.1:0-7587 GCA_035559015.1 Umezawaea sp.
ACGCCCTCAACGCGGCCGGCTTGTACGCGGCCCGGCTCGGCGATCACCACGTTGCTCGCCGCCACTGCGAAGCGGCACTCTCGCTGCAGCGCAGGTACTGCAACGCTCAGGGAGAGGCGAACGCGCTGCGCAATCTCGGCGAGATCAGCACGATGATGGGCCACGAGATGGAGGCGGCACAACAATTCCGCGCGGCCTTGAAGCTCTATCGGGATAACGGGGTGACAGCGGCGGAGGCGGAATTGACCACTCGCTTGGGTGAACCCCTGCGCACCTACGCGGTCTGGCAGGAGACCTGGCAGGCGTGCGCGGTCAACGATGGCCCGTCGACAGTGTGACTTGCTTCCCTCAGGGAGAAACGCTGTCGTAGCATCGGATCGGTGACCGAGTCCGGTGTCGCTCAATACTCCAGCCGCACTTCGTGATCATGTAAACCTGCCGTGCTTGTGTTGGACGATGAGGATCTTGTCGCGTGGGCCGCGGGTTTGGACGAGTTGTTCGGGCGGGTGGCAGGTCGGTTTCACTGCGCGGAACCAGGACGTCGTGCCCGTGCCTACGTGCGTGGTTTGTTCGTTCCGCTGGCGGGCAGGAACGGGTGGATGTTGGCCGAGGCCGCCGGGGATGGCACACCCGACGGGATGCAGCGGTTGCTCAACGCGGCCGCATGGGATGCCGGCGGGATCCGTGACGACGTCCGCGCCTACGCGGTGGAGCACTTGACCTGCCAGTTGGGCGTGTTCCTCGCCTGCACCACCGGCAAAGGCCGCACCCTGATCGACCGCGAGTTGTACCCGCCGAGGTCCTGGACCGAGGACCCGGCACGCTGTCGGGAGGCCGCCGTGCCCGAGGACGTGGTGTTCGTGACCAAGACCACCCAGGCGCGAGCGATGCTTGCCCGTGCCCTGGACGCCGGGGTTCCGGCAACCGCGGCATACCGATCACCGCCTCCGCGGGTGACCTGGCGATTCCACCATGATGGTGTGTTCGTGGTGAAACCGTCCGCGAGAGTCGTCGACGTTGGCGTTCCACCCAGCACTTGAACCCTCCGACTCCGGGGCAGCAGACCGTGACGACGTCAAGGGCGGTCTCCTGATCGATTCACACGATCAGCCGATCGAAGGGTTCGGCGGCCTCGGGCGGAGTCACGGGCGTGTCCGCCGGACACGCCTCAACGGGGACTGCAGGGGAGATTTGATGCAAAACCCGGAACGAGAACGGTGGATTCTGGCTTTCGACGCGGAGTGCGGAGTATGCAGGGAAATCTCGGCCGCCATCGCGGACGCGTCCAGGGAAAAACTCGAAGTCATGCCGTTGGCCAGCCCCGATGTGCGGTCGTGGCGGGAGCGTGCGCTGGGCGCGGCGGCGCCGTGGACGCCGACCCTCATCCAGCTGAGCGAGACCCGGATTCGCGCCTGGACGAATCGGGGGATGGTCCTTCCCCTCGTACGCAGGCTGGGCCCGCGCTCGACCATGCGGGTGATCAGCGCGCTCGGCGAGCTGCAGCAGCAACGCAAGGACCGGAATGGACCGGAAAACGCTCGCCGCAACCTGATGACGCGGTCGCAGTTCTTGCGGTTCGCCGCGGGCGCGGTGGCCGCGTCCGGGATCGTCCTGACCGGCAGGACGCCCGCGTTCGCCGCCGGAGAGGCCACCGAGGCGCGAGCCTGGGTGGCGGCCAACCTCTCCCGGCTGCCGCAGCGGTACGACGATCTCATCGGCTATCCGATGACCTACCGGAAGGAAATCTGGAAAGCGTCCGCACCCCGGCTGCGCAGTCAGTGGTGGCTGGAGCAGCTGGGCCGGTACCAGGCGACGCACGGTGACCTCACCGCCGAACAGAACGCGGTGATGACGCAGACTTTGAAGCTTGCGGCCGACGAAACAACCTTCAACTTCGAGCAGGCGGACCGGTCCGAACTGATGCGTCAGGTGAAGGGGCTCGCCGCCTCCGCGACCGACGCATTCGGAACCGAAGAAGCCCACGCCGTGTTCGCCACGCTCGGTGCCGCCGAGAACCCGGTGACCCGACCCGAGCCCTGCTGCACCATGCCCGGCTGCGACTGCAACCACGATCAGGAACCCGGCCTGAACTGGTGCGGTTCGAGAGACTGCATCTACTACATAACCAAACCGTGCGCGGTGTACTGCTGCGACTGCGGCTTCCTGTTGCTGGCTCGGTGCGACGGCCGATGCCTGTGATTACCCGCCAACCGCGTGCCGTGCTCTGACACCCCGGCGACATGAGCTCGACCAGATCGGGGAAGCAGGGTGTCGAATTCCGTTTATCCAGTTCGGCCCTCACCTCCAATACGTGATCTTCAGAGCCCACGGCGGTGGAAACCGTCCTTTCTACCGGCATCTGACAGTTGTCGAATGCGGTCGTGAGGTTTGTGGAAGGCGCGTTGGGGAGGACTTCGGGCTCGAGGCTGTCGCAGGCGTTGGACAACTTGACGCTCGCCTCCCGGAGGTCGCGGCCGAGCAGACCGAGGCTGAGAATGCCACCGGTGTGTTGGTAGAGCGCACTGCGGATGTTGCCGGCGTGTAGGCCGCCACGGCGGGGATCCCGGCCGCCTCGAGGTAGGTCATGTTGCTGGTCAGCAGGGTGGCGCCCTTGTAGGCGGTGACGCCGACGTCTTAGAGGAGGAACGCTGCGCTCGGCGATACCGGGGTACTCACCGCCGAGCAGCAGCGGCCGCTTCCACAGGTACTGCACGGGATGAGAGCCCAGGGAGACGGCGGTGAACGACGGGTCTGCGGCGGTTACCTCGAACCGTGTCATCCCCGGCAGGGCCGGGCGTCCAGGGCCGGGTACGAGCCCAGGCAGGTGGCCGGGACGGGTGGTCGCGGCAGCACTCGCGGCCCACAGATCTTGGCAGCGCTCGCCGCCGAACCCGGCGACCGCGCTGGCGGTGGGGAGCGCTTCGGCGGCAGAGCGTTAGAGCTGGACGCAGCGCGTGAGGTCGCCGATGCTCGCGTACGGCCTCTGGACCAGGCGCTCGGCGACGATCTACTCGGCGACGGCGTCGCCGAGGTGCGGGACCCGGTGAGTCCGAGCCGCAGCGCGACGCCGCCGATGCTGTCGGCGTCGGATCTGGCGGCGAGGCGGCGGGCGAGCAGGTCTCGGTGCCGGCGCAGTACCGTTTCCGGACGTACTGGCGGTTGAATTTGACGAGGCGCCGTCAGCGGGTGTCGGTGTAACAGTGCCGCGAAGAACGCCCGATCGGCGGCGGAGAGCCACGGCCGGGTGTTGCCCAGTTTGGCGTTCCAAGATGGTGATCTGGTGCCGTAGCAACAGGGTCTCTACGTTTTTGTTCCGGTCGCTCATGGGGAACAGGCGTAGTAGGGCGAACGCGTTGGTCACGCTGAGGTAGGCCAGTCGAAGCAGCATGGCTGATCATCATGCCGTGCTTGTCTGCTGCGGCATGATCACGACCGCATCTGCGCATTGTCTCCGCGAATCCCCTGTCACCTGCATGGATGAGGTTTTCGGCAGGCACAGGGCTGTTTGACCGGGGGTGAACACTCCGATGCCCGCGCCGTCGTAGCCGTTGTCGGCCAGGGTGGGCAGATCGAGTTGGGAGGCTGCCCGGTACAGGGCGCTCAGCACGTGCTCGCGGGCCGCGGTCAGGTCGTGCACGGAGCCGGGTTCGACGTGGCTGTCCCACAGGGGGAACCCGCTCGGCGCCATCAGGGCCTGGATGTTGCCCGCCGTGCTCTTGTGCTTTGCCGGAGTGCCATCGGTCGATCTGTTCGCCCTTGACGCTGGTGGTCTTGTCGAAGAGGCGATCGGTGGAGAAGGTCGTCCCGTCGAGGATACCGTGGGCGAAGTTTTCGTCCTTGGTTCGGTGCAGCGCCTCGTGCAGGTCGGGGGCGTGATCGGCGAGCACGGTGATGATCTCGTCGAGGAGCGGTAGCCGGTGGCGCTGGAGATGTCGTGGTCGCGGGCCCGTGCGTCGACATCGGTGTATCGGTGTTCTGTCGGAACCGGCGTAAGCCCAGTACTGCCTGTCCGTAGCAGGTCAGTGCTCTGACACCCTTGCGAGTGCCGTGCCGGCGACGGTGGGCGTGGAGCGGTCGGCCGAGGTGCTGGGCGAGTTCGCGGGGCACGTCGAGTGTGGCACGGTAGGTGATCACGGAGAGCTTTCCGGTATGGATTTGATCTTCACAAATCCAGTCTTATCAAGGCCCAACCCACAACGCCGTGAACGCAGCTGCCCCCGCGCGGTCAAACGCGCCCGCCACAACTCCTACCGGGTCAAGCGCCCGACCGACCGGATCACCCGACGCACAGGTCCGGCCACACCTCTTCTGACCTGCCCAAAAGCCTGACTCGACGGCATTGGTTCAAGATCTGGGAAGGTGGTATGCGGCAGTTTGCCGGTCCACGATGTTCGCATGGCGTCATAGCCGTTACTCGGAATAGCTCACCGAGTTCCGGCAACTGTCCCACGCTTCCAATCAACCGCCTTGGTCGCCAGATCCACTGATCTCCATAGTGATATGCCGAGTTGTTTGGAATGTCTCATTATGTCGACCACCATTGGTATGGTGGTGGCAGGCTGAATCCGCTCGGCGTCACTCAGGCGGCGTAGTGACACAGGTATTGCCCGCCGATAAAGTCCGGAGAGCCCTGACGGACTAGGGATCAGTGGCGTGCTTCGTCTGGAGCTTTGCGGGGGGTCTGGGATAGGGATTGGTGCAATGGGCGAAGCTGTTGCGAGTTCGTCCCACCATTTCGATGTGCGTGTTTGACATCTGCTTTTCGATGGATCGACGCGTTCCGCATGGCGATCCTGGGCAGCCCGGAGGAGAACGAGCGCATGGTGGAGATGACTGATCACCCTCGGGCGTGGAACGTCGTCACGTGAACCCCTTGACGTACTCGCCGCGCCTGGTCACGGCGCTCCCGCCGGTGGACGTGCGCGGTCGGGTCCTGAAGGCCTACGCGATGTTCGCGGAGCCGGAGCGCTCCTCCGCCCTCACCTCACCGGAATGGCTGCGGGAGCAGGCCGCCTCGGTGCTGGATGAACCCCTGGAACAGGGGGACCACTCCGTCGGTTTCCTGATCCTGCACTTCGCGCTGGACGGCGACTACCTGCTGGTGAGCCAGTGGTATGACGCCAACAGCATCAAGCACTGGGTGCGCGGCCTGGAGGTGGACGCCGAGGGGAGGACCACGGTCGCCCCCCTCGCCCAGCGCGACCTGGTGGCCTGCGTCTGGGAGCTCGAGGTCATCAAGTTCGAGCGCGACGCGTGGGTCAACACCGTGCTGGCGCGGGGCAAGCTCGACGAGGCCTCGCGCGACGCGTACCTGACGACGACCTTCTCGGGCTGGGTATGAGCCACGACGTCGAGGTGCGGTCGATCGAGCCTTGCCACCTCGACGCGCTGCTGGAGCTGTGCCGCGAGCACGCGGCGTACGAGAACGCCGACTTCCGGGAGAACGGTCAGGTCGAGCGCTGGCGTTCGGCGCTGTTCTCGGAGCGGGGGGCGTTGCACGGCTGGGTCGCGCTGGACGGCGGGGAGCCGTGCGGCTACATGACCGCCACCGTGGACTTCGCGACCTGGAGCGCCGAACCGTTCGTCTACATGGACTGCCTCTACCTCCGGAAGCCGTATCGCCGGCTGGGGCTGGGGCGCACGTTCCTCGAAGTGCTGAGGGAGTTCTCCACCGCCCGAGGGTGCGGCTGGGCCGAGTGGCAGACCCCGCCGGACAACGAACTCGGCATCGGCTTCTACCGGCGAATGAGCGCCACGGCCACACCGAAGGTCCGCTTCCACTACGACGTCAAACACCAGGACACCTTGTGACCGAGAGTTCCGCATCGATGACAACGTTGGTACCGCTGCCGTCCTGGTCGCTCGACCCCGCGGACCAAGCCTTCCCGCCGCCGGCGCTCGGCGATCTGGTCCTGGCGGCGGCGAGCAACTGGCCGGACCGCCCCGCGCTGCACGACGGGCGAACCGGCCTCACGTTCGCCGAACTCGAACAGCGAGCCCGTGCGCTCGCGGCCTGGCTGCGCGAGCAGGGTGTCGCTCCCGGGGACCGGGTCGCGATCCTGGCCGAGAAGTCCGCGGTCATGCCCGTGCTGGCCATCGGCATCTGGAAGTGCGGCGCCGTCTACGTCCCGCTCGACGCGGCGCAACCGGTGCCGCGCTTGCAGGGGCTGCTCGGCCGCCTGCGGCCACGGGTCGTGATCGCGCTGGACGACCGGGAGCCCGTCGTCACCGACGTCCTCTGGATCGGCGGTACGCGGCTCGAATCGGTCCTGTGCGGACCGTCTCCGGAAGTCCGGGTCCCGGCGCGGCGACCTGGTGACGCGGCGTACATCATCTTCACCTCGGGGTCGACAGGGGAGCCGAAGGGCGTCGAGATCAGCGTCGGTAGCCTGGTCGCCTACTTCGGCAACCACAACGAGGTCCTCCGGTTCGCGCCGGGCTCGCGGGTGTTCAGCCTGTCGCCGTTCCACTTCGATGTGTCCATTGAGGACACGTTGCTGCCCCTGTCGCTGGGCGCGTTCGTCTACCAGTTCCGCGGTGTCCACGCGGGCCCCATCATGCGGGCGATCATCACCCGTGAGCGGATCACGCACCTGATCGCGGTCTCCACGCTCCTGACCATGATCACCGAAGGTGGGCGGCATGTCACCAGGAAGAACTTCCCCGGCCTGGAGATGGTGATGACAGGCGCGGAGGTCTGCGACCCCGGCGTGATCAACGTCTGGAAGGACGGCCTTCCCGAGGTGCGCGTCATCAACGTCTACGGACCGACCGAGGCGACGATCGTCTGCACCGCGTACGAGATCGAGGCGGTCGACCATGAACGGGTGACGTCGTACCCGATCGGCAGGCCCCTGCGCGGCGTGGCGGCACGGCTGGTGGACGACGACGTCGAGGTCCACGTGCCCGGCCGGGTCGGCGAGTTGTGGATCGGCGGCGAGCAGGTGATGAACGGCTACTTCGACCAGCCGGAGGAGACCGCTCGTCGCGTGGTCGAGGTCGAGGGCGTCCGCTACTACCGCACGGGCGACCTGTGCAGCTTCGACGAGGAGGGCGAGCTCGTTTTCCACGGTCGCAACGACGACGAGGTGAAGCTGGCGGGCCGCCGGATCCACCTCGGCGAGATCCGGCAGACCGTGCTGGGGTGTCCCGGTGTCGAGCGGGCGGCCGTCGCGCTGGTCCCGCGCTACGGCCACGACGTGATCGCCCTCGTGGTGATGGCACCGGAACGGGCGGTGGTGGCCGACGTCGAGAAGCGTCTGGTGGACCTGCTGCCCGAGTACATGCGCCCGGCCGTCGTCGCCTGGTCACCCGAGCTCACCATGTCCTCGACGGGCAAGACGGACGAGAACGCGTTGGTGCGGCGGCTCGCCGAGGCGGTGCGCGGGTCGAGCGCGACCCGTTTCGCGTTCACGCCCGGTGGGGACGTCGAGCCAGGCGAATGGGACGGCGATGCCTGATCCGGAAGAGCGGGCCCTCAACGCGGAGTTCGGCCGCCTGGCCACCGCCAGGAAGATCATGGGCGTGAGCGCGTCCACCGGTTCGCTCACGCAGGACCGGGTGAACGCCGAGCGGTGGATCTCGCGC
>DATMCA010001713.1:0-6385 GCA_035559015.1 Umezawaea sp.
CCTGCGCGCACACTCGCGCCGAGCCGCCGGCGGAGGTCGCCTCGTCGGGCACGATGAACGGGGAGCGCGCGCCGCCGACGGCGTGGGCGAGCACGCGCGCCGGGTCCGCCGAGGGCGCGCGCACGCCCGAACCGTCCAGCAGCGGCAGCACCCGCCGGTCTCCGGCGACGAACAGGCGTGCCGCCGCGGCGACGTAGGTCGCGCCCGCGGCCTGCTGCTGCTCGGCGGTGAGCCGGGTGGTCTGCCCCGGCGAGCACACCGGGTCTTCGGGCGGGGAGCGGAAGTCGTCGGACGCCGGGGCCTCCGCCTGGCCGGGCGTCCACTCGGTGTTGAAGTAGTTGTGGTTGGCGCCGACGAAGTACAGCGCGCTGTGCAGCGCAGTCCCCCGGCTCACCCCGCGGGTGGCGTCCACGTACAGCTGGCCCTGGAGGTCGGACACGTCGCCGTCGCAGCCGGGCAGGATCGTCACCGATGGCACGTCCGGCGCCGGGTTGTGCGCGAAGACCGTCGCGCCGATCAACAGTTGGCCCTTGATCGTCCAGCGCACCGGGTCGCTGCCCCGCGGCGGGGAAAGGCTGTCGACCGCTGCCCTGTTGACGCCCTCGCCGCCACGGGAGTGCCCGACCAGGAGCACCTCGCTCAGATCGGCGACCGGCGCGGCACGGACCACCTCGGGCGCTGAACCGCGACCGGCGCCCGCCCAGTCCGCCCACCGCGCCAAGTGCGCGCGCACCAGCGCCGATCGCGCGCCCGCACCCAGTTCCAGGTCCAACGCGTCCTGGGCGTTGACCGAGTTGGCGGACACGGACACCGTCACGTAACCCTGCGAGGCCAGCAGCCGCTGCGCCCGCAGGTAGCCGCGGTAGCTCGGCACCGGCTTGGCAGACGCCGGGCAGGGCCACGTCAGCAGCATCTCCGTGCCGTTGAAGCAGGAGATGTGCCTGCCGTGCAGGAACAGCGCCACCGGGCGGCGGCCAGTCGCGCCGACCGGCGCGACGACCACGGCCCGCATCTCCAACGGCACCACGTAGCCGGGCACGGTGATCGGGTCGAGCTCGTACTCCCCGGTGGACGTGGCGAACGAGCCGGGCCTACCGGGATCGGTGTCCCCCGCGGGCAGGGGTGCGGGCGGTGCCGCGACCGCCTCGACCGACGGGGCGGCGGGCTCCTCGACGTCCAGGCGCGTGCCCGACACCCGCACCTGGAGCGCGTCGACGTCCTCGACCTCCGCCGCGTCCAAGGCGTAGGTGCGCAGGTCCGCGGACGGTCGCGGCAACCCCAGCAACCGGTCGCCGTCCCAGAACTCGACCGCCGCGCCGCCCGGCGGGATCGGGGCAGGCGCCGTCCACACCAGGCCCGTGCCGGTGATCGCCCACCCGAGGTGCGGCGGTTCCACCGCTTGTCCGGCATGGGCCGTCGCCGTGACCGGTGCGGCGAGGGCCGCCCCTACCAAGGTGGACAGCAGCAGTGTCACCAAGCGCATGAGGCCTCTCCGATCGACCGGCGGTCGATCAGTTCTAGCGGTGCCGGACACCGCCCCACAAGCACTGTCGAAACGCCTTCGTGCCACTTCTCAGCAGTCCTTGTCCTGCGCTACGCAGCTCAGCGCAGTTCGGTAGCGGCACTGAGCCGCCGGGAAATCGATGAAAGTCGGGGATCGGAAACGCGTTCGGAGGCCGTGGCCGGCTTCCGCCACCACGACAACGGAAACCACCCACGACCCGGCCGTGCTCAGCGCTTGCCACCAGCTCACTGGACGAAGAAGGCCAACGCCTCTATCCGCCGGTTCTGCCCCGTGGTTCCCGCGGCGTTGTAATCGCCGTCGACCCCGCAGTACCAGCCTTGCCAGCCGACGTCCTGCACGTAGGCGTTCCCGCAGATCATTCCCGTCTGCACGCCGTAGGCCACCGCTTCCAGCCGCAGACCCTGCCCGGTGGTACCGACCGTCGCGGCAGCACCGGCGGCCTCACAGTCCCACTCCTGCCAACCGATTGCCTGCACGTGCCCCATGACGCAGAAGTTGGTCCCGTAGACCCACAGCGACAAGGCCTCCATCTGGAGCCCCTGCCCGGCCAAGCCGACCGTCACGACCTCGCCCGCTTGGACGCACTGCCCTTGCAGCCAACCGTGGTTCTGCATGTGCGCCTGGGCGCAGACGCTCGTCGGCGCGGCCAGCAGGCCATCGCGGGAATCCGCGGCCACGGGGCCCGCCATGGCCTGGCCTCCGGGCACCACTAAAGACGATCCGGTCACCGCCGCATTAGGGGGTGCGGGCGGGGTTGGCGTGGAATCGGCGGACGCCGGACTGATCACGATCGAGGCCAACGCGACAGCCGCCGTGACGACTACCGGCAATCGGCTGAATGCTGCGGTTCCTTGCACCATGAAGTGGCCACCTTGTCCGTGCTAGATGTTGGGAACAAACGGAGTTCGTCCACCCGCGAGAGGAACGCGATCGTGGACGCTGATTCCGGAACACCACCAGACCACGGTCGACGGCGGTCCACGACACCGCTCGTCGAGACTTGCCCGCGGCCGGGATGTGTTGTCCGACAGCGGGTTCGAGGTGACGGCTGCCATGCCTCCAGCAAACCGGCTATCGCCGCGGTGGAGAAGGCAGAACCGAGGTGGAAGTGGTCCAGCCCGGTTTCCGCCGGTCGAACGGCCGCGGACCGTCTCGACAGGCCCAACTCGTGCAACGGGAACGGCCCGCCGCGCCTTCCTCCGGCAGACTCGAGCTACGACCGCGCCCCCTTCGAGGAGGCTCTCGCACTACTCCGACAGACCAGCAAGAAGTCGAGGTGGCCTGAAGCCGAACGCGCAGACGGAACTGTCCTGGGAGAGCCGACATGACGTCGGCCCTCCCAGGACAGTGCGGTACGAGGATCAGAACTTGCCCGCAGCCACGTCGGCGAGGGTCACACGGGCCGTCTTGTAGTTCACCACCCAGGGCTTGGACGGTTCTGCCGCGTCCTTGACCGGGATGCCCTCGGAACGGATCGGCAGCCCGTTGTCGGCGTTGACGGTGAGGACGTACGTGGTGTCGCCCCCCTGAATGGCGGCAGCAGCGGTGAGGGTCAGTGCGGCCTGGCCGTCGACGTCGGTCTCGCCGATGGTCACGTCCTTCATGGTCGCGAGCAGCTTCAGCACACCCGCGCGGACCTCCGAGTCGGAGGCGGCGATGTACAGCGCTTGCGTGGCGTTGGTGAACAGGTGGTTGTTGATGCGGTTCTCCAGTTCCTCGCCCGTCGGCCGGTCGGGAACCTTCTTGCCGGAACCGCGGAACTTCTCCTCGAACTCCGCCATGGCCTGCGCCCACGCCTTGTCCGCCTCGGCGGGGCTCAGGCCGACTCCCAAGGCGTTGCCCGCGGCGGTGATCATGTCGATCCTGGCCTTCTCCACGTCGCCGTTCGCGGCGAGGCGAGCCGCTGCCATCACCTTCGCGTTGAACGGCGAATCGGGCTCGGCTGCGCCCTTGGCCACCGTGGCCGCCAGGTTCTGCGGCGAGTCGCCGGTGAAGACCTGGCCTTGGTCGGTGTAGACGGTGTAGAAGAGCTGCGGCCCGTCCGGCAGCAACTTCGTGTTGACGATCAGCGACGCCTCTCCCGGCAGCGTGCCGGCCGCCTTGACCGCGGAGGCCAGCTTCACCAGCGGTGACTCGACCACCACCGGCGGGGCCGCGTCCGCGGGGCCTGCCGGGACGTTGCCGCCCGTCGTCCCCATCACCACGGCCGCCGCCACGGCCGCCGCGCTCACGGCCGCGACGCTGACCTTCGTCCAGGACATCCACCGCTTCGGTCGCACGACTGTGTCCACGGGTTCCGCCATCGCCGTGTGCAGCGCCGTGCGAGCACGGTCATAGGCCTCGGGACTCGGGGACGGCACGTCACGCATGTTCTTCATCAGATCCATTTCATCCATGGGGTGTCTTCTCACGTTGTCGGGACTCGCACCAGCGCGGCCACCTCGGGGGCCTCACGCAGCGCCTTGCGCGCCTGGTGCAACAGGCGCCGGGCCGTGCCGGCGGGAATGTCGAGCACCCGCCCGGCCTCGGCGACGGTCAGGTCCTCCCAGGCGACCAGGCCCAGCACTTCCCGCTCTTCCGGTTTGAGCCGAGCCAGCGCACTTCGCAGCTGTGCCTGCGTGTCCACGCGGGCATCCACCGCCGGCCAGGGATCCCAGTCGTTCGCCACGCCGGTCAGGTCCGACGCCGGTTCCTCGGCCGGTTCGGACCGCCAGTGCCGCCGCAGCCTGTTCAGCGCGACGCCGTACAGCCAAGGCCTGGCTCCGGGGAACGAACTGTCATAGGTCGCACGGGACTCGTAGGCCGCCACCCACACATCGCCGAGCACGTCCTCGGCGGCCTGGCGCCCCACTCTGCGCGCCAGGTAGGTCCCGATCGCGGCCTCGTGACGGCTGATCATTTCCACGAAGGCAGCGGAGTCTCCACGCAGCGATCTGCCGATCAGTTCCGCGTCTGACGACATGAAGCTCCTTGGGTTCGCTCAGCCCCTACACCCCGTACTTGCCAACGCGCGCCCAAAGCGTTCAGGTTGCCTCACCTCATGACGAACATCGCTGGTCAGCGCCTGGCGAACTGCCGGACGAACGAGGCTTGGTCACACGTCGTCGACCTGCGTCCCACGGGCCGCGGGACAGGTCCGGACCACCGAGATCCGAAGCCGGCAACGCCCGCCTGTCCACCTTCCCGTTCGAGGTCAGCGGTTACGTGTCCAGCGTGACCACCGCGACGGGCACGACGTAGTCGGGTGTGCGCGCACTCCTGCCGTTCCGGGTGTTCACCCTGCCCGACCGCATCGTCGTGAACGTCCCCCACCAGAGGCGATCCCGACACCATCTGGCAGGTACCGCGGAAGTACATCGTTCTTGCCATCACGAGCATCCGCTATGCCGCGACCGGTGCAGTCAGGCCTGCATCGTGGAGATCGTGGTTCATGGATGCCGTATCAGGTGTTGATGATGTTGTGGTGCGATTGGCGGCCCCGGCCTACCTCGGACGGTTCACCGGGGCGTCGCGGGTCCACTCCGAGACTCGAAACGAACGAAGCCCGCTGTGAGCCCTCAGCGGTCGAGCAACTCCAGGAACCGATCGAGCATCATGTCCCGGTACTCCTCCGGACTCCACCCGCAGTCCCGCACCAGCAACGTGTAGGCGCTGTGCTGGGCGGTGACCCAGCACAGGTCGACTGCGCGGTCGAGGTCGTCGGGAAGTCGGCAGAGTCCCCACTCCACCAGCCGGTGGACCAGCCGGCGGCCTTCCTCTCGCATGTCCTCGATTCTCTTGCGGTAGGCGGCCGCGAGCACCGGGTCCGTGTTCGCGCCCTCCACGAAGGCCGCCCACATGCCGGCGCTGCGCTGGTTGGCGTCCGTCAGCACCGCGGCGACGAGTTCGAGCGCGTCACGCAGCGATCCTCCCGACGGTGGCACGACCAGTTCCGGACGTGCGTACAAAGGCGTGCCGTCCGTCGTTCCGCTCAGCGTGATCTCCAGCGCCCGGAGGAACACGTCGGCCTTGCCCCCCAGCGCGTAGATCGTGTCCATGGAAACACCGGCGACGGTGGCGAGCTGGCGCATCGACGTCGCCGCGTAACCCTGCTCGGAGAAGAGCGGCTCGGCGGCCAGGCAGATCTGGACTTTCGTCTGCTCGGCCCGCCTCTCCCGCGACGGCGAACGATAGGTGCGGGCCACGCTTCTCCTTTCACCCCTTGCGAGATACTCTAAGCCGACATTGACCAGAACACCGTTCCGCCTAATTCAGGAGAGCAACCCGTGAGTCGTGTTGTTGTGGCCGCCAGTCCGCTGGCCGGCCACACGTTCCCGATGGTCCAGATCGCCGGTGAGCTCGTCGCCGCCGGACATGACGTCACCTTCGTCGGCGGTGAGCGGTTCGCCGACCACGTCGCGCGGACCGGCGCCACCCTTCGGCCACTGACCGGCAAGGCCGCCTACGACGACCGCCGGATGGCCGAGTTCTTCCCGGAGCGGTCCACGCTCTCCCCCGGCCCGGAGATGCTCACCTGGGACATCTCACACGTCTTCGGCGACGCCATCCCCGACCAGCACGCACTCATCCAGGAGTTGCTCGACGAAGCCCCGGACACGGTGGTCGTGGCCGAACTGATGTTCCTCGGCGGCCTGCCGTCGCTCCACGGCGCCGGCATCCGGCCGCGGCGCTGGATCGGCGTCGGCATCTCGCCGCTCTACTACCCCAGCGACAACACCACGCCGTTCGGCCCGGCACCGGTCGGGCCGGGTATCGACCAGGTGGAGGCGAACCGCGCGATGAACGCTGGCCTCGCCGCCGCGCTGTCCGGTGCGGCCGAGTACTTGGAGCGCGTGGTCGACGGACTGGGCGCGACCGGGT
>DATMCA010001714.1:0-3865 GCA_035559015.1 Umezawaea sp.
CGGGTGCAGTCCGGCCTGGGCGAGGCGGGAGGATGGATACCGCGGGCGATCTCACGCAGCTCGTCGATGACGCGGCCCATCCCATCGATCACCTTGTCCAGCCGTTCGGCCAGCTCGCGCGCCGCGGGCGGTGCCGCCGCCTGTGCGGTCCGCAAAGTCAAGTTCGAGCTGATCAGGTGCTGCTGAACGCCGTCGTACAGGTCCCGCTCAATGCGGCGGCGGGTCACATCGGCGGTGGCGACGATCCGCGCGGGAGACGATGAGCTGCGCCTTTTGTCTCGGCGTTGGAGATCGCGGTGCCGACCAGCTCAGTGAAAGCGGCCACCCTGGCCTCGACGCTTCGCGGCAGCAACCCGTTGCGTGCCCCGCGATCATGACGCCCCACAGGTAGTTGTGTGCCCAGCCTCCGCGGCCACCGCCGCAAACACCTCCGCTGGCGGCGCGGCTTGGGTTACCAATGTGGCGATCCATCGTAGCGCGGCCTGCTCCCGGCCAGCGTCTTCACCTCCCGCGCGCGCTGGCGAGCGCGTTTGGCTAGAACGCTGACGATGCCCGCGGTCACCGCGGAGATCAGCACGATCATCGGATCCTGAGGATTCTGGAGCGCCAGCGAGAAGAACGGAGGGAGAACAGGAAGTCGAAGACGAGCGCTGACAAAGCCGCCGTCATGAGCGCAGGCATAAAGCCGAACTTCGATGCGACCGGCAGTACCGCGAGTAGGTACAACCCCGCCCAACGTTGAGGCGGGAAAAGTCCGCCCAGCACCCAGATCACCGCGGTCACCGCTGTGATCCCCGCCGCGGCGACGGCCAGCCCCAGCGCGTAACGCACGGCGAGATGACGATCCATCACAGCGGTGACCGCCCCCGGCGACGGCGAGCCCCGCCCAGTAGGCCCGCGCCACTGGAGTTCCACCGGCCACCCGGCCGGTCGCAGCCTGAACCGGAGGACCGGCTGAGTCGCCGCAGGAGCAAACCCCGCGGCGTCCGGCGGGCTCAGCTCGACGATCCACGGAGCCACCCTGCGCCGCGGAGCCAACCTCCGTGCCAGACCGGGAGCGGCGCTGAGGCGCACGACGAGAGGCTACCAACGACAGCCCCGAGCACGAGCCCATCCCGAGCGGCAGGACCGCGACGTCCCTGCCCTCAGCCGCCGCTGCCGGCGGCACCACGGTGGTCAGTTCAGAGGACGGATTTCGTCCGCTTACCAGCCAACTGGAAGCGGTCACCACCGGCCATCAGCAAGGGGAACGGCCACTGGCGTCAATGCGACCGCGGTGCCACGACGGGCATAGTCCTGAGGGGACCAGAGCCTTGGGGGCCACGACCTGATGGAGCCGGAGATGAACTTCCTACGAATGGATCGCCACCAGAGGATGCGACTGCGGACCGCGGCATTCCGTGCAGCGCAAGTGTATCCCGGGCCGGTGGGCGAGCTGCTCTGTCGCGAGCTGCTGGACTGGGAGGAGTTCGGGTACCGGTTCGGCGGTGGGGCGCTCGTGACGCGGTTGACTGACCACTTGTTGTCGGCGCCGGTCGCGCCGAGCAAGGCCGCATGACGCGTGTGGATCGTCGGCGCCCTCGACGCGGCTTCCGTGTCGTCGGACGCCCATGCTGTGAGAGTTGTTCCCCGCCTCGCGCTCAGGCCTGCCGGTGGAGCGGTGTGTGCCCGACACCATTCGGGTGACCACCGCTCCTCGGGGCCGATTCACGTCGGAAAGCGCGTCTTAGGGGTCTGCCGTACCGCTGCGGCGATCTTCCCCGTCACCAGCAGCGTGCAGCAACGTCCCGATGGCCTGCGCGGACAGGGACGGTTTTCGCACGAAGCCGATGGCCGGGCTCGCCTCGATCAGCTCGAGGAACTCCTCCTCCGCGTAGGCGGAGACAATGATGAGCTGCCCGGGATGGGCGGACGGGTTGTCGACCAGCGTCCGCGCCACGTCGAAACCGCTCTCCCTGCCAAGGTCGATGTCGAGCAGCGTCACGTCCGGGCGCAGCTCGGTCGCGCGCTGGACGGCTTCGGCCCCGGTCGAGGCAACGCCGACGACCTGGATGCCCTCCTGCTGGAGAAGCGCCCGCGCTGCCTCAAGGAAGCCGGGGTTGTCGTCGACGATCAGGCAGCGCAGCGCCACCGGCACAGCGTAGTTGATCGGCTGCCGACGGCCATTCCGGCTAGCCACCATCGATCAGCGCCCGCACCTACTGGGCAGCGGGCCAGATTCCGCCAATAATCATCGCCGTGGTGGCGACGCGCGCTCATGTTGTGGTGGCCGATGACGACGTGCTGCTGCGGGAAGGGCTGACCAGCCTCCTGACCGAATCCGGCTTCGAGGTCGTCGGGCGGGCCGGAAACCCGACTGAGCTGCTGGCGCTGGTTCGCGAACGCAAGCCGGACCTGGTCATCGTGGACATCCGGATGCCGCCCACACACACCACCGAAGGCCTGGACGCCGCTCGGGTCATCCGCCAGGAGCTGCCGAACACCGCGATCCTGGTGTTGTCAGCCCACGTCGAACTCGAGCAGGCCACCGAACTGCTCGCCAGCGGTCAGAGCAGCGGCTACCTCCTGAAGAGCCGCATCAGCGACATCGACGATTTTCTCGGCACGCTCGACCGCGTCGTGAAGGGCGCCTCGGTGGTCGATCCCGCCCTGGTACAGGAGCTGCTCGCCGTCCGCAGGGTGAATGATCCGCTGCAAGTCCTCTCGGCGCGCGAACGCGAGGTGCTTGCCCTGATGGCCGAGGGCCGTTCCAACAACGGGATCGCCCACCAGATCTTTGTCACCGAAGGCACGGTCGAAAAGCACGTGCGCAGCATCCTGATGAAGCTCCAGATCGCCGAGACCTCCGACGACCACCGCCGAGTGCTCGCGGTCCTGGCCTTCCTCGACCACCATTGATGGGTCTCCGTTGCGGACGTCACCCGGCATCGGCGGAAGCCGGATCGAAGCGGAGGGTGGCATCGAGCCGGGTGCCATCACCCACCGGGCTCTGCACGGAGAACCGGCCGCCGAGTGCCTCTACCCGGTCCTTCAGGCCAACCAGACCGGACCCGCGGGTGAAGTCCGCGCCGCCGCGCCCGTCGTCGTGGACGCACACCCGCAGCACACTGTGCCCGTCGGCCGTCGCATCGACCTCGACGTGCACGGCCGAGGCGTCCGCATGCTTGGCGGCGTTCGTCAGTGCCTCCGACACCACGTAGTAGGCGGCCTCCTCGACCGGCTCCGGCAGGCGACCGTCGATCCGTACGGCGAGGTCCACCCGGGTACTGGACCGTCGGGCGAGCGCCATGAGCGCCGGACGAAGCCCGCCCTTGGCGAGGATCGCCGGGTGGATCCCGCGGGCGAAATCGCGCAACTCGTCCACCACGTCGGTCAGCTCGGCGGTCAGCTGACCCAGCCGCGCGGCGAGCGGGCCTGCGTCGGGCGGCACGGTTGCCTGTAAGGCGCGCAGCTGCAGCGCCAGCGAGATGAGGTGTTGCTGGGCCCCGTCGTGCAGATTCCGCTCGATCCGTCGGCGGGCGTTGTCCGCGGCGGTGACGATCCGTGCCCGCGATGCGGTCAGCTCGCGGCGCGCTTCTGCGTTGGCGACCGCGGTGGCGACCAACTCGGTGAATTCTGCTAGCCGGGCCTCGGTGCCGGTGGGCAGGCGCTCCTGGCTGCTGAGGACCATCATGACCCCCCAGAGGCGGCCCTCGACGTTGATCGGCGCCCCGGCGGCGGATTGGATCCCTGCGGCGACGAACGGGGCAGGTCCGGCACCGGCGTCGGGACCGTAGTGGTCGATCCGCGCCGGCCGGCCGGTCTCAAGCACCTGGGTACTCACGTTGCGGCCGTCGAAGGGCGTGCGCTGCCCCACCGGAACCGG
>DATMCA010001715.1:0-8058 GCA_035559015.1 Umezawaea sp.
ACAAACACCGCAACCTGGCAGCAGAGCAACTCCTCGACGGCGACAGCACCACCGTGTCGCCGGGTCGATGTGCCTGCATATCGATTGTTTAGTTGTTTGTTTAGTGTTCGTCTGCCGACAGTAACCAATCGCCGGGTGCTAGACCAGGAGCATCGGTCTTTCGAAAGATGCGATTCGTCGAGCTCAGGGGGTAGTTCAATGCGTGTTCCCAGGTCTTCCACACTGTGCCGGACGGGCGTCGTGCTGGTGATCACACTATTCGCCGGCGGACTGGCGGCGGCTCCATCCAGCGCTCAAGGTGTGCCCACCAGGGCGGGGGTCGACCAGAACGTGGCGGCGGCAAATGCTTCCCATCTTCCGTTCGATTGCGACATCGACTACTACCGTAATTATGTCTGCGTCACACCCGAGCGGGAGTTCACCGGAGGATTCTATCGACTCGACAGGGTTCTTTCGGGGAACTGCAGGGCAGTTGGCAAGGTGCGAAGCGCGTGGAACCGGACAGGTTTCGCACAAAGGTTCTGGCAGAACAACAACTGCACCGGCGACAATGTTCTGCTCTACGTCGGCGACTCCAACATGGACTTCCCCTTCGCCGCCTATGGACAGGGCGGAATCTGAGCGACTGGCCCTGTCCGGTTCCGGACGCGCCCCGCTGAGCCTCAGCAAAGGGTGATGGGCAGGCAGGGTGGTGTTGATCGCGGCGGCGGTGGTTGTCACCACCATCGCCGTGATCTTCGCCTTTCAGCGCAAGCTGGTCTACTTTCCCTCCCCCGGTCCGTTGCCATCCACGGAGGAGGTTCTGCCCGGTGGCCGCGACGTGCGACTGGTGACGGCGAACGGTCTGCTGCTGGACGGCTGGCACTTCGAGGTGCCGGACGCGTCCGCGACGGTGATCGTGTTCCCCGGCAACGGCGGCAACCGGCCGGGGCGGGTTCCGTTGGCGCGTGAGCTGACCTCGCGCGGGTTGTCGGTGTTGTTGTTCGACTACCGAGGCTATGGCGACAACCCCGGCAAGCCCTCGGAGTATGTACGGCGCAACCAGGAAGAACCTCTGGGCGACACCGCGCGAGCCCACGCTGCGGTCGATCGCGACATGTGCACCGTCATACCGGGCATAGTCAGCGCACTATCGCTGGTTGAGGTGTAGGGCTTCGGGATCGGTGAGAATGTCAACTTACGACCGGGCATCAACGCTCGACAGGGTCGCAGCGCAGGCCGGGACTGCGGACTCGCACACGTACGCCCAACAATCGTCGTCTACAAAGCACGCGTCGTCAGTGAGACTCGCCGGGTGATCAGCCGGGCCCACAGCTTCTTGAGATTTCGACTGCTGTTCCCAGACGGGCGAGGAGGGCCGATCTGACGATCAGCTCTTATATACTAAACCCATGACCGCCAGTGAACAGGACCTCTTCAACACCGCGATGTTGGCGCTTCAGCACGCTTCTCTCCACTCAGATATGCGTGACGAGCTAGACGTGATGCAGGTAGTCCTGTCGCTTCACTTCGCGGCCGAGATGCTCCTCAAAGCTGAGCTTGTGTCAACAGGAAAGTCCATCATGCAGGAAGATGGTCAGCACACGATCACCTTCACCGATGCACTCAGTCAGACCGGAAAGTACAAGAATAAGGCGACACTCTCTCAACTTGGAGAGCATCGAAACGACTTGCAACACATCGGTAAGCGGGTCGCGGAGCAGACCGTCCGAACTCTGTACCAAGAGTCCCTGTTGTTCGCTGAGGAGGCAGCGAAGAAGCTAGGCCGAACGGTTCCGCCTACCATCGATATGTTGCCGTTCCGGGTACCGATTATTGCCGCTGCTGAGCGTATCTCCGACGTGGACGCGGTACAGCGGGACATGGACGCCTACGGGGAGACAGTGGTATGGGCGCAGGGTACGGAGCAAGGCACGTTCGCCGTTCACGTCCAGCTTTCGTCCGGTGAGGTTAAGCGACTCACTCCGGAAGATGAGTTCGAATACATGCCTCACACGGACGGCATGAGCGTAGTTGCCTACCGCCAATCCGGCGGGGTGGTGCTCTACGACCTCGCAACCGGCGACCGGAAGCTCATCAGCGAGACAGGCGGAGCGACTGACATCGATAAGGAGTGGATTGCTGCGCAAGGCTTGACTGTGACGGGCGGGCTCGGAGGCGGCGTCTGGTTGTACAGTCGCAGGCGCGGTGAATGGTTCAAGGTCGAACCTAACGCCAGCGCAAGCGGGGCACAGTTGGGTTCTGACTCAGTGGTGTGGATGGACTTGGACGACTCGCAGCAGGTGATCAAGCGAGTGTCCCTGGCCGATCTCAGCGAACCTTCACCAGTCGTCGTCGCGCGCAATGCGACTCACCCCTCCATCTCGGGCCGCAGACTGGCCTACGACACTCGTGGCCAGCACCCTGGCGTTGGCGTTGCGGTAGCCGAAACCGGCGAGGAGCTGCACCTTGTTGTGAACGGCTTATTCCCCGATGTGCACGGCGGCATGGTCGCCTACCTGTCCCGCGACCATGAGGGGTACTGGCTGGGGCTGGATGACGTGGCGCGCAAGCGGTCCATCGTGGAGAGGACCAAGATTGGGTTCCCGCTCGGCCGTGGTCCCGTCCTTACCGAACACGCGGTGTACTTCGAGGCCAGCACCGCCGAAGAGCGGCATTCGATCTATCGCATGAGGTTCGAGTACGAGCAGTAGGTCTTAGGGTGATGAAGACAGGAAACCCCGCCCACCGAGCCAGGCGCGGTGAGGTACGGATCTGACGATCAGCCCTTTAGGTGGGACGAAGCTCCCAGCGGTCACCCGCGGCGGCCGACCAGACGGCTGGACTACCTGAACTGGCCCTCGCGCCGCCTGCGGCTGAACCCGACGACCACGGCCTGGTCGGCGCGGTGGCCTGGCACGACGGCGACCGCGTCGATGGCGACACCGCCGCCGCACTCGACCCACCGCTGCCTGGCGATCCACCGCCACGGGCGGACACACCCGGCCGGAGCTGTTCGACGACTACTTCCACCTCCCGGTGCCGTGGCTGGTGGTCCAAGTGGCGCACCCACGACCCGACAACCGGCTGCCCGTCCGCAGCGCCGCACTGCCCACGTGCTGCGCGCGGCCCGGCGCGGCGCCGTGCCCCCGGCGTATCCGCTGCGGGTCCGGCTGTCCTCGGCCACCTTCAACTCCACCCGCAACGACCTGCTGTTCGCGCTCGCCGCCGAGCAGGGCCTGGCGGTGGTCGCGACCACCGCAGCGCACTACGCACACCCGGTGCGCGGCCGGTTGGCGGCGGCGATGGCCGCGGTGCGGGCACGGCGTGGCTTGGACGAGATGGCCGGGGGGTTGCCGCCCGCCGCGACCGCCGGACTACGTTCCAGGGCCGAGATGGCCCGGCGGTTCGTCCGCTACCCCGGTGTCGTACACCGGGCCGCGCTGCTGGGCATGGAATGCAGCTCCGACTTGGAGCTGATCGCGCCGAAGCTGCCGCCGTTCCCGGTCCCGCCGGGCTACACCGAGGTCACCTGGCTGCGGCACCTGACCGAGCAGGGCGTCCACCACCGCTGCGGCTCGCGCGAGGCGCACCCGGCGGAATGGCGGCAGATCGACCACGAGCAGGCCATCATCACCGAATTGGGGTTTCCCGGCTACTTCCTGGTCGTCCACGACATCGTCGCATTCGCCAGCGACCAGGGGATTCTGTGCCAGGGTCGCGGCTCGGCGGCGAACTCCGCGGTCTGCTTCGCACTCGGCATCACCAACGTCGAGCGGCAGCACGCGACGCGCCGTCGGCGGTCAGATCATGAGCCTGTTTTGAAGTCGCTCTGGGACCACACCGGTCCGGGCCTATGGCCGGGGATCGACTTCCTGGACGCCCGCGAGCAGAGCCTGGTGCCGCGGTTCGTGGTGCGCATGCCCGAGCGCGTGTGCGAACGGCTGTTGGCCACCGACCTGCCGTGCGTGGTGGGCCACGCCGACTTCGAGGCGCAGAACCTCCGCTGGCGCTACGGCGAGGTATGGGCGGTGCACGACTTCGCCATCCTGGTCTTGCAACCCGAGGCGGCCCTGGGCGGAGCGGCGGGGCGTTCGCCGCCGTGCCGCCGCAGTCGCTGGTGCCGGTGGCGGCACGGCGGCGTTCCTGGAGGTCTACCAGCAACGGCGAGCGTTCATCGCGGAGGAGCTGAGGTCGCGTGGGCCGCGAGCCTGTGGACCGCGCTGCACAACGCCCGCTGGGAGGCGCCGCACGGGGACGAGCCGATCTCGCTCAAAGCCCTTCGCGAGCAAAGTCCTGAACGCCTCCGCCGCGCGGGCGCCCAGCGTGGCGTAACAAGGGATCTGCCCCGGACGATCATCGACGGTGACCAAAGAAGACATGGTCGTTCCCATCGCCCGCTGGCTGCGCAACGCCCTCGCGGAGTCGGAGATCGACCTCGTACGCGACGCCGCCGACGAGCGACTCCTGCACCGCAGCCTGGAACACACCATCGTGAAAGCAGTCGGTATCGCGTTCCCCTACCGGCAAGGCAAGCTGGCGCAGGATCTCCGCCGGTGCTTCGCCAACCCACCGCTGGTCGCGCTCGCGCCGGGAGCGACAGGACCGGACCTGCGCCGGGCGGTGGCGGCCCAGGTGGAACAGGTGGTGCGCGAAGACGCGTTCTTCCAGCGCTACTTCGGGCACGAGCAGCTCACCGGCCTGCTGCACCGCGCGTTCCTCGAGGCGGTCGGCCACCTCGTCGCCGTCCGCGGCGACGAGCCTCTGACAACTCGGCTCACCGCGCTCGGGTTCGATGTGGACAGCCCCCGGCAGACCACCAACGTCGTGGCGCAGGCCATGGGCACCGTGTTCCAGGCGGGAACGGTCAACGGTGACGTACACCTGACCACCGGGCTCGGCGAGCCGCCCGCCGACGAGCCGCCGATCGTGGTCACGACAAGCCTGTTCACCAACCGGTGGCTGGTCGTGGAGGGACCACCGCCGGTGGAGTTCACCTACTGCGGGAGCACGGAGGTCTCGGTTCTGGTCGAGGCTCGCGGAGCACGTGCGGTCGTGCTGCGCGCCCTGCGCGTGAAGGTGCTGTCCCGCGAACCGGCGCGGCCGGTCGTTGGCTCCAGGGTCATCCTCGCCGCCATGGGCCGTAGGTTCTTCGACGTCCTGCTGGACGAGGACCCGCCTCGCCTGGCGCCCGCCGCCGCGGGCTCGGACGACGGCTGGATCCGCCGACTGACCCGCCGCCGGCCCGAGGCTCCCGGCTTCCCATTCACGGTGGCGCCGCTGGACCCCGAGATGTTCGTCCTCAAGCCCTCCAGCACCCACGAGGTGCAGTGGGTGCTGGAGCTGGACTGGACCTACCAGGGGCATGTGGGCACGGTGACCGTGGACAGCGCCGGCGAGCCCTTCCGGGTGCATCCGGGCTAGCGGCGGCGCTCATCCGGCCGCGCGGCGCCCGCACGTCCACGACGACGTCACCACGACGGGAGTGTTGTACGGGGGACCTCGGCGAGCACCTGCCGACCCTGCGCACCAACTGAGCCACTACCGACGACGACACCAGTAGAGCTCCGAGAGTCAGGCCGGGCGTGCCTTGGCTCGACGGTTCCCGAGGAAATGCCACACGGACTGAGACTGATCATGGTGTCACTGCCGTGAGACGGGCGCGAACCCGCAAACCACACAAGATCGACATGTCACGAGCGGTGCGACCCCACAGCTTCGATTGTCTCCCAGGGCGAAAGCAGTGGGTCGGTCGCGATGATAGGCATGCACTGTGCGACAAGATCGGCCCATCGACGTCATCGAAACGTGGACCATTGGCCAATTGACCTGCGAAAAGTCGCCCGACCGGGGGCTATCGCGCCTCACTGGTCAGGTGGCACGGTCGCGGCGTGAAGATGCGACGCCTCGAAGTTCGGCTGCCGCCCGACCTGCCCAACCGCCAGTACGCCGCCGTCGCACAAGCGGTCTGGGCGGTACTGCACGCGGCCGGACTCGGCGACAGCAGTTCCCTGCGACCCGACAAGCTCGTCACCGATTCGGAACTGAACCGCGCGTTCGACGAGGGCGTGCAGCACTACCCCTGGGGACTGTGATCGACACCTGGCACAGTCCGGGGCATGCCACCTCGCAGGAACATTGCCCCCTCGGATCGAATGCTTGCTCCACCGGAAGGTGCACATGATCAATAGCCCGTACACCGAGTGGTCCGGTGACGCGGTACCCAGGCGCGGCCCGTGTACAAGCCGCGCTGCACTGAACCGCTACCACGCCTTCGATCCGGGCCGTCCTCACCGCGTCGGGCCCGACGGCCCGAATTTGACCGGCACTATCGAGTGCCGCGCTGACGAGGTGGTTTCCCGGCGTCACTGTCGTTTTCTCGGCGTCGCGCAGTTCGTGCTCCCCTACGCGGATGGACGGCGTGACCCCATCCACGTCGTGGATCAACTGGTTCCCGGCTACAGGATCCGACAGAGTGGGAAAGCAGGATCCGCGTAACCTTCTGACGTAACATCTGCAATCGACTCGACGATCCGACGTGAGCATCCTCGAACATATCGGTCGTCACCACACAGGGGGAATCGATGGCACAACAGATGATTATCGAACTCGTCGACGATCTCGACGGCGGCGCCGCTGACGAGACGGTGACGTTCGGCTTGGACGGGGTCGACTACCAGATCGATCTGTCAGGCTGCAACGCGACGAGGCTTCGTGACGAACTCGCGGCCTTCGTCGCGCACGGTCGACGCACGGGTGTCGCGGGCCGACGCATTCGTGCAGCACCCCCTGCGCCCACAGATCACGAGCAGAACCAACGAATCCGGGCCTGGGCGCGAGAAGCCGGTTTCCTCATCAACGACCGCGGACGTATCTCGGCTGAGATCATCGACAAGTTTCACGCCGCACAAGGCTGACCCACCACAAGGTCCTTGCCATCCGGTGAGTGCTTCTCGTATGTCGGACCGCGACAAGGACACGGCAGGGAGCACTCATCCCGGAAGACACGCACGCACCGATATCGGACAACGCTGACGACTTCACGTGGCCTCGATGGGCACAGGTCCAGAACGCCGCAGTGACCGAACTCGGCCGCGATACGCTGTCCTGGGCGGTTGACGAGGTCGCAGCGCTGCTGGGCGAGACCTGGTTGGCGGACAACGGCAATACCTCGGGCGTGGTCCCGCTGATGGCACTGGACTGGCGACTGACCAACCCGACTGCGGTTGTGCGTCTGCTGGAGCTCGCCGTCCGCGCGCATCTGGTGAGAAGCAGCGAGGGCAGCCAGGATCTGCTCGCCGACGCCCGCCGGATCCACCCGAAGAAGTTCCAGGTGCTCCGCCAGTTCGCGCACCTCAACCTCTGTCTGGAGGTTGCCGCGTTCGCGCTCTCCGACGGTTGGAAGGTCGGCTACGAACATGTGCTTCCCTCGGGCAAGAAACCCGATCTGTGGTTGAGCCGAGGCGGTCTGGACTACTCGGTCGAGGTCACCACGTTGGCCCACGACCGCAGCTCCCAGGAGATCACGCAGTGGTCCCACGACGTCCAGCTCACGCGATTCGCTCTGGAAGCCGAGCACGGAGTCTCGATCGTGGTGCGCTCGCACGAGCCGCTCGATGACGAGACAGCGGCAGTATGGGCCGATGAACTCGCCCAGGTCTGCGCGGCCACGGGGGCGGACGGAACCACGCGCACCTACGACTATCAGGGAACGACCGCCCAGGTCTATCCGGCTGGCCTGCAACCCTCGGGAAACGTGTACGAAGGACCGTTGCTGCAGGGTGAGTTGTGGGGCCGTGTCGCGAAGCGCCTTGCCAAGAAGATCGAGCAGACTGCTGGCGGGCCACCTGCGTGGATTCGCATCGACGAGGTGGGTGATCTGTTCCAGCTCACCGACTGGGGCACGAAGCCACTGCCGCACCGTCTCGACGACCTGGCCACCAACATCGCCATCCTGCTCCAGGACGCTCCTCACATCCGCGGGGTGCTCCTCACCGACGGCACCCCACGCACCTCGGGGTCGGTCCAGGAATACACGGTCCATTCGACCCGTGCCACTTCCCGGTTGATCAGTCCGCT
>DATMCA010001716.1:0-2844 GCA_035559015.1 Umezawaea sp.
ACCTACAAGCTCGACGACATCAATACCGCCTTCAACGACTCGGAGTCCGGCGCCACCGTCAAACCCGTCGTTGTCTTCTGAGTGAACGACCCCGCTGCACAGCCGACGGGAGACCCGACTCGACGCGCCCTTTTCCTTCCAATTCCCGCCACGAGGAGCCGGCATGTCCGCGACCCTTTTCAACGGTCGTCGGCTCCACCTCGATCGGCCGTGAATGGGCAAATCACCGACAGATCCGCGGTCGCCCCCAAGACTGTGCCAAAATCAAACACTCAGGCTCGCTCGTCCAGGCCAGACTGCCAGGGAGCGTCTGGTGGATCTATGTCGCGCAGCCGGCTGGATGATCCATCAGGCACTCCCTGGATACGCGGAGCCCGGACCCAGACCTCCGGAATTGGCTGAGGGCCTGCGCCTTGATCTGGCCTTTTGTGATCGAACTGTTCCCATAAACAGCTGAGATTCAACCGGGGTTCGGTAGGTTGTGGTCGTGTCCGCGACCACGGAGCCCGTGCTGGAGGGGATGCCCGGTGCCGAGCCGCTGCGGCTGGTGACCCATCAGGGTGAGACGGTGGTGCTGTCGGGGCGACTGGTGCTGTTTCGGTTCGCGGTGGCCGATGTCGGCATGCGCCGGCTGGCGATGGTGGCGCTGACCCAGGCCGGGCAGTCGGTCAAGGCCGTGGCGCAGGCCTTCGAGGTGCACCCGAACTACCTGTCCACGCTGCGCAAGACCGCCCGCGAGCAGGGCTCGGTCGGGTTGGTCAAGGTGCAGGGCCGGCCGGTGAAGCTGACCCCCGCGCAGCGGGAGCAGGTGCGGCGGTGGTCGGAGCAGGGCGTGACCGGCCAGGAGATCGCGCGACGACTGCAGGTGTCCGATTCCATGATCAGCCGGCTGGTCGGCGTCGGTCGGCGGATGCCCGACCCGGTGCAGGACGAGCTCCCCGACACCGACATCGCCGACATCGCCGACACCGACCTCGCCGATCACGACCTCGCCGATCACAAGTTGCCCGAGCCTGCTGCGGCCGCACCGGCCGTCGTCGAGCTCGGCAACGGGCCCGACGGGGCCGTCGTGGGGTCGTCGCCGCGGCTGGGTGCGGCCGGGGTGGACAGCCGCTACGCCGGGGCGATGCTGTTGCACGCGTTCTATGACCGCGTCGGCGCGGCGGGGGTGTTCGCCCCGCTGTCGGGAACGGGCCCGGCGCCCGCGGGGTCGCGGCGGTTCGACGATGTGGCCCTGTTGACCGCCACCAGCGTGGCGTTCGCCCTGGGTGTCGGGTCGGTGGAGGCCACCAAGCACCTGCTCCGCGACCAGGTCGGGCCGCTGGCCGGGCTGGTGCGGCTGCCCGAGCTGCGCACCCTGCGGTCCCGCCTGGGCGGGCTCGCCGAGGCCTGTGACCCGCTGCGACTGCAGGCGGACCTGGCCACCGCGATGCTCACCGCGCAGGCGCCGCTGTTGGGCCTGTACTTCGTCGATGACCACTTCGTGCCCTACGAGGGCGCGAAACCGGTGGGCAAGGGCTACAACACCAAACGCCGGCACGCCCAGAAAGGCCTGGCCGACACCGTGGTCACCGACTACCACGGCCGCGCGGTGTGCTTCGTGTCCGGATCACCGTCGGGGTTGACCAAGACCCTGCCCGCCGCGCTGAGCGAGCTGCGCCGGGTCACCGGCGATGCGAAGATCATGCTCGGGTTCGACCGGGGCGGGTCGTACGCGCAGGTGTTCGCGCACTGCCGCGCCCACGGCGTGGACTGGATCACCTACCGGCGCGGCAAGCTCGCCGACACCACCGCCGTCCCGCGCCGGTACTGGCGGGTCGACACCACCGGCCGCGCCGAAGCGGTGACCCTGGCCGACGAGATGACCACGATCAAGGACTACGGCCCGGCGCGGCAGCTGACCCTGTTCGAGCACGACCAGCCGGTGCTCCAGGTCCTCACCAGCGACCTGGCCGCCCCGCCCGCCGCCCTGCTGGCCTGGCTGCGCTGCCGGTGGCGCATCGAGAACGCGTTCAAATACCTCACCGCGCATCACGGCATCGACTGGCTGTGCCACTACGGCGCCGACACCGAACCGGACACCGCGCTGATCGACAACCCGGCCCGCAAACAGGCCCGCACCGCGCTCACCCGCGCCGAGACCACCATGGCCGACGCGCAACGCGCGCTGACCCGGCTGTTGCGCTCCGACCGACCCGTCGCCGAGATCAACGCCGCGATCCCGGGCACCCAGACCGCGATCGACACCGCCGAAGCCGCCCTGACCAACGCAAAAGGCCGGCTCAAGACCATTCCCGCGAAGATCCCCGCCAACCAGCTCGACCCCAACGCGCAACGCGCGATCCTGCGCACCCGCCGTCGCAGCCTGCAGATGGTGCTGCGGCTGCTGGCGTTCAACGCCGAGCAGTGGCTGGCCGACCGGCTCAACGCCTACCTCGCCGACAACGACGAGTACCGCGCCACCTTGCGCCACCTGCTCCACCTCGGCGGACACATCACCTACACCACCAAGACGATCACCGTGGCGCTCGACCCACCCCCCACACCCAAGATCACGCGGGCGCTGCGGTTGCTGCTCGCCGAGCTCAACACCACCCCACCGCGCATCCCCGGCGACCACCGCCCCATCACCTACGCGATCAAAACAGCCTGAGCACCCCGCCGACCTCAACTGCGATCTTCACCCGAGTTCCGGAGGTCTGAGCCCCATACCTGATCGAGGCCCTCCGTGATCGGGAAGTGGACGCCCATGCTGCCCATCAGTACGAGCTTGTCGATCCGGTCGGGGTGTTTCGTGGCGATCCGCAGCGCGATGCCGCCACCGAAGCTGTTGCCGACGAGGTT
>DATMCA010001717.1:0-2775 GCA_035559015.1 Umezawaea sp.
CTGCGCGACTTCGACGGCACCGACTCGTTCTCGGTGACCTACCGCGGCCGGAGGTCCGCCCCGATCACGCACGGCGCCGGCTACACCCCGGAGGCGATCAAGGCCGCCGTCGAGGCGATCCTGCCCAGGGGCGCGGTGGTCTCCGTCGCGGGCTTCGGCGACAACGACTACCGCCCGACCCCGTTCGACGACACCGGTTTCCAGGTCTCGTTCGGCGGCTCCCTCGCGGGCCTGGACGTGCCCGCGCTCGGGATCCAGGCGACCGGCGCGACCGGGTCCGTCGGCGAGACGACCCAGGGCGGGCCGCAGGACAACGGCGGGCACCGCGTCCAGTCCACCGGCAACCACCCGCCCGTCGTGGTCACGGCGAAGAAGCACACGATCCCGGCGCGCACGCCGTTCGCCCTGACCGGCAGGGCGATCGACCCCGACGGCGACCTCGTGACCTACCTGTGGGAGCAGAACGACCTCGGCGACGAGAACGGCACCTCGCTGGTGAACAACACCAAGACCGCGGGGCCGCTGTTCCGGGTGTTCGGCACGACCGCCGTCGTCACCGACGCGGACGCGCTGAAGTACTACTCCCCCGGCGAGAACACCACGACCACCGACCCGAAGCGGGTCTTCCCCGACCTGGCCCAGGTCGCGGCAGGCCACACCAACGCGGCCACGGGCGCGTGCCCGACCGCGCCCCCGCCGCCCACGACCGGCGGCGCGACGAACCTGCCGCCCGAACTGGTCGACTGCTACTCGGAGTTCCTGCCCACCGCCGACTGGGTCGGCGTCGACGGTTCCCGCACCCTGCACTTCAAGCTCACCGCCCGCGACGGCGCCCAGGGTGGTGGCGGGATCGGCACCGCCGACACCGCACTGGTCGTCGCACCGGGCACCGGCCCGTTCCTGGTGACCTCGGCGGGTTCGGCGGCCACGTACCGGGGCGGGTCCAGGCAGGCGGTCACCTGGGACGTGGCGGGCACGAACGCCGCGCCGATCGGCGTGAAGGCCGTGCGGATCACGTTCTCCACCGACGGCGGCCTGACGTTCCCGCACGTGCTGGCGAGCCGGACCCGCAACGACGGGTCGGAGACCGTGACCCTGCCCCGCGTCTCGACGACCAAGGGCCGGATCAGGGTCGAGGCGCTGGGCAACGTGTTCTTCGACCTGAACGACGCGGACATCACCGTGACCCGCTGAGCAACTCCTCCGAGACCCGCCACAGCCGGGCGGCGTCGACGGGGTCGACCGCGTACGCGGCGACACCCCGGCGCACGCCCGGCCGGGCGGGTTCGGCCTCCTGGTTGTCCTCCTCGAAGTAGCGGCCGCCGACGCCCTCCAGCAGGGGTGAGGCGGCCAGCAGGACCGACGGCGCCGCGCCCTGCTCGACCGTCTTCCACCCGACGGCGGTGCTGGTGGCCTCGAACGACGACGGCACGCCCGCGGCGGTCTCGTCGCCGATGTGGCGCAGGAGGTCCGTGCGGATCCGGCCGGGCGTCAGGGCGTTGACCGTGATGCCGTCGGCCGCCCAGCGCCGGTTCGCCTCGACGGCGAACAGGATGTTGGCGGTCTTGGACTGGCTGTAGGCCGTCCACTGGTCGTACGGGTGGCGCTCGAAGTTGAGGTCGTCGAACAGGACCTCGCCGTTGAGGTGGCCGACGGAGCTGACGACCACCACCCGGCCACGGCCTGCGGCGAGCGCGTCGTGCAGTCCGACGGCCAGCGCGAAGTGGCCGAGGTGGTTGGTGGCGAACTGCGCCTCCCAGCCTTCGGGCGTCCGGGTCTCCGGCATGGCCATCACGCCCGCGTTGGCCACGAGCACGTGCAGCGGCCCTTCCCAGCGTTCGACGAACGCCGCGACGGACCCCTGGTCCATCAGGTCCAGGTGTTCGACCAGCACCGGCTTGCCTCCGGTGATGGTGTCGGCCGCCCGTCGCCCCGCCGCGACGTCGCGCACGGCCAGGGTGACCTCCGCGCCCGCCCCGGCGAGCGCCCGAGCGGTTTCGAGCCCGAGCCCGGACGAGCCGCCGGTGATGACGATCCGCTTGCCGTCCAGGTCGATCCCCGCGACGACCTCGGCGGCGGTGGACCCGGCGTCGAACGGGGTGGTGAGGCGGTCCATGGCGATTCCTTCTTCCGCGACCATCCGGAGCTTGCTCCGCTTCACCGTCGAGGATAACCGGAGTCATCTCCGGATAGCCACCGGAGGAGACCTCGACCACCCTGGCGAGAATCCGGCGAAGCATGGCAATCCAGCCAGTTCTGCGCGGTGATCATCGTGGTTAGCGTCGGATCACCGACACGAGGAGGACCGATCCGATGGTGCACGCGCAAGTCGTTCTGTTCGACGGGTTCGACCCGCTGGACGTCATCGCCCCGTACGAGGTGCTGGGCGCCGCGGGCATGGTCACCGAGGGGCTGCTGACGGTCGAACTGGTGTCGGCCGAGGGCCCCCGCGAGGTGCCGAGCGGGATCGAATCGCTGTCGCTGCGGGCGACGGCGATCCTGGACCCGGCCCGCGCGGACGTGGTCGTCGTGCCGGGCGCGCTGGGACGGTTGCCCGACGACGACGAGCCCACCGACGACAGCATCCCGGTGATCCTGGGCCGGACGCTCGACACCGCTCTGCCCAACCTGCTCAAGGAAGCGCTCGACCGACCTGGGCTGACGGTGGCCACGGTGTGCGGCGGGTCCCTGATCCTCGCGATGGCCGGGCTGATCGAGGGCCGTCCGGCGACGACCCACCACCTCGGCCTCGACGTGCTCGACGCCACCGGGGTG
>DATMCA010001718.1:0-13299 GCA_035559015.1 Umezawaea sp.
CGGCGTCCAGGCACACCATGCCGTGCTGCTGGGCAGCCACCGAGACGCCCGCGACGTCGTCCAGACCGCCCGCCGCCTCGACGGCCAGGCCCAGCGCGGCCCACCAGGCCGCCGGGTCGACCTCGGTACCCGAGGGGTGCGCCGCCCGACCTTCGCGGACGAGCGCACCCGTCTCCGCGTCGCGGACGACGACCTTGCAGGACTGGGTGGACGAGTCGATCCCGGCGACCAGCACCATCAGCGAGCTCCCAGGAGGTGTTCGAGCGCCAACTGCGACAAGTGCACGAAACCGTAACCCTGCGACCCCGCCGCGTCCACGTCGTAGTCCTCGAACGCGGACTTGTCCGCCAGGAACGACTCCGTCGTCTCACCGGCCGCCAGCGTGGGCTCGCCCAGCTCGGCGACCTTCGCGGCGAGCAGCGCCTCCTGCACCTCGGGGTCGGCGCGGTAGGCCGCGGCCCGCTCCTTGAGCAGCAGGTACGTGCTCATGTTCGCGGCGGCGCTGGACCACACGCCCGCCGAGTCCTCGGTGCGCAGCGGCTTGTAGTCGAAGTGCCGGGGGCCCTCGTAGCCGCCGTTCTCCAGCAGGTCGACGAGGAAGAACGCGGACAGCAGGTCGCCGTGGCCGAAGATCAGGTCCTGGTCGAAGCGCGTGCCGTGCTGGCCGTTGAGGTCGATGTGGAACAGCTTCTTCTGCCACAGCGCCTGGGAGATGCCGTGGACGAAGTTCAGGCCCGCCATCTGCTCGTGGCCGACCTCGGGGTTCACGCCGACCAGCTCGTGGTGCTCCAGCGTGGAGATGAACGCCAGCGCGTGGCCGATCGTGGGCAGCAGGATGTCGCCGCGGGGCTCGTTGGGCTTGGGCTCCAGCGCGAAGCGGATGCCGTAGCCCTTGTCCTCGGAGTACTGCGCGACGGTGTCGATCGCCTCGCGGTAGCGGTCGAGCGCGAACCGCACGTCCTTCGCGGCGTCGGTCTCGGAGCCCTCGCGGCCGCCCCACATGACGAACGTCTTGGCGCCGAACTCGGCGGCCAGGTCGATGTTGCGCAGCACCTTGCGCAGCGCGTACCGCCGGACGCCGCGGTCGTTGCTGGTGAAGCCGCCGTCCTTGAACACCGGGTGGGTGAACAGGTTCGTGGTGACCATCGGCACGGTCAGACCGGTCTCGTCGATCGCCTCGCGGAACAGCGAGATCCGCTTGTCGCGCTCGCCGCCCTCGGTGCCGAACGGGATGAGGTCGTCGTCGTGCAGGGTGATGCCCCAGGCGCCGAGGTCGGACAGCTTGTGCACGGCCTCGACCGGGTCGAGGAGCGGACGGGTCGCGTCGCCGAACGGGTCCTGTGCGCGCCAGCCGACCGTCCACAGGCCGAAGCTGAACCGGTCCTCGCGAGTGGGCTGCGTTGCCACGGGTCCTCCTCCTATAAGTTTGATGCCTAAACTTATAGCGCGTTCGTCGGCAGGTCAACGCCTTCACCCGGCCGAGCGACCGGCTACCATCCCCCGGTGTCCTCACCGCAGCCGGCCGGGCAGCACACCGTTCGCAGGCACAACAGCGCCCTGGTCCTCAACGCCATCGCGGATCCGTCCGGTCATTCGCGCGCCGAGATCGCCGCGCGGACGGGCCTCACCAAGGCGACCGTCTCCAGCCTGGTGGACCGGATGATCGGCGCGAACCTCGTCGTCGAGGGTGCCGCCGCCGTCCGCCCCGGCCCCGGCAGGCGCGGCACCGCCCTGTACCTGGCGCCCGACGGACCGCACGGTCTCGGCGTGGAGATCGGCGTCGACTACCTCGCCACGTGCCTGATCGACCTGACCGGCGAGGTCCGCGCCCGCTGGCTCCAGCCGGTGGACAACCGCTCGCTCTCACCCGCCCGCGTGCTGTCGCGCGTCGCCAAGGCGGTCAGGACCGCGCTGGCCGAGGCCGAGCGGATGGGCGTGCGGGTCGGCGGCATGGGCGTCGCCGTGCCGGGCCTGGTGGAATCCGCGACCGGCATCCTGCGGGTCGCGCCGAACCTGGGCTGGCGCGAGGTCGACGTGCGCGGTGAGCTGCGCAGGCGGGCCGGGCTCGACGACATCCCGGTGCTCGTCGGCAACGAGGCGAACTTCGCCGCGCTCGCCGAACTCTGGCGGGGCACCGGTCCGCGCGACTTCGTGCACGTGTCCGGCGAGATAGGCATCGGCGCGGGCATCGTGGTCGACGGCGGTCTGTTCGAGGGGGTGTTCGGGTTCGGCGGCGAGATCGGCCACATGATGGTCGATCCCCGCGGCCCCGAGTGCGCGTGCGGCTCGCGCGGCTGCCTGGAACGCGTGGCGGGCCAGGAGGAGATCCTGCGCCAGGCGGGCGTGCTGGACGACCGGGCGCCGGAGGAGATGGTCGCCGACCTGCTGGGCCGCCTGGCCGGCCGCGACCGGAAGGCGTTGGCCGCCATCCGGTCCACGGCGAGGTCGCTGGGCGTCGCGCTGTCCGGCGTGGTCAACCTGCTGGACCTGCCGACCGTCGTGCTGGGCGGCACCTACGCCCGCCTCGCGCCGTGGCTGTGGGAACCGCTGCGCGCGGAGCTGACGCAGCGGGTGGTCAGCTCGGAGTGGTCGCCGGTCGAGGTGATCGCTTCGACGCTGGGCGCCGAGGCGGCGGTGCACGGCGCGGCGGCATCGGCCGTCCGGGCGATCCTGGCGGACCCGGATCCGTACGTCACCGCGGTCCTGGCCTAGCGGAGTTCGGCCCGCATGGTGCGCCGGGCGTCGTGGATGCGGGACTTCACCGTGCTCACCGGGACGTCCAGCACGTCGGCGATCTCGTCGTAGCCGAGCCGGCAGACGTCTCGGTACACCAGCGCTTCGGCCAGCAGCGGCTGCCGGGCGTGCAGCCGGTCCAGCGCGCTGAGCAGGTCCAGCCGCGACCCGGCGATCACGCTCGTGCGGCGCGGGTCGACCAGGTGCTCACCGGACAGGGACCGGGCGGTCTCGGCGCGGTGCACCAGGCGGAACCGCTGCCGGGCGACGTTGACCACGAGGGCGTACATCCAGCCGCGGAACGACTCCTCCGGAGGCCGGGTGGGCAGCGCCCCGGCCAGGCGCAGCAACGCTTCCTGCGCCGCGTCCTCGACGTCCTCCGGCACGTCCAGGAACCGCGCGCACGTCCGCATCACCACCGGCCGCACCCGGTCCAGCAGCGCGTTCACCGCCGCCTGGTCCCCACTCTCGGCCGACGCCACCAGCGCGTCCAGCTCCGTCACGAGCCCACCTCCTCAGAACACGTCGGACGCGGCGAACTCCGTCACTTCGAGCCGCCCGTGGTCGCACACCGTCGCCTTCAGCGGCAGGTCGAGCGTGCCCGCGTCGCCCGGCGGCACCACCCGCAGCGCTCCGCTCGGCGGCTGGCACGGCCCCGTCTCGGGCTCGTCGCCGGTCGGCACGACCGCGTAGGAAACCCTTGCGTACGCCTGATCTCCGGGCGCGAGCACCACGGTGTCCACTGTGGACCAAACCGTGTTGTGCTGGACGCTCCGCATCGGGCTCGACGCGGCGTCGAGCAGCGAGTAGGTGCCGAACCCCAACACCGAGCACGGCGTGCCGCCCGCGTTCCCGAGCACGACGAGGAACCCCCGGTGGCCCGCCGCGTTGAACCGGGCCGCGGGCGTGTCGATCCGCCCGGTCAGGTCGCGCGCCCGGCACGGCTGGACCACGGCGGGCGCGGCCGGAGCGGTGCTCGTGACCGCCGGCGGGGCGACCGACGGCGACCCGGTCGTGGACGGGGTCGGCGAGGTGGATGTCGGCGCGGAGGTCGACGGGGGCGGGGTGCTCGACACCGGCACCGCGGAATCGCGCGGCAGCGGCGAGGGATCGCCCGCGAGGACCGTCGAGGTGCTGGCGGCGGGCGACGCGAAAGCCGCCACCACCGCGAGCAGCACCACGGGAACCACACCGGAAAGGACGAGAGCGGTCCGCCGTCGAATTCCCGACACCGCGTTCCACCCTCCCTCATCCGCCCGTTCCGGACCGACCCTAGTGGCATTTCGGCATTCGGGTGAAACAGCGGGGGAATTCGCCGATCGTGTCCGGCGGAGCCGGTGCTGCGATGCTGACGGCATGACCACCGCGCAGCCGATCGTGAGCGACCGCTTCCACCTGGAGGGTCTGCTGGGCGTCGGCGGGTTCGCCTCGGTGTGGTCGGCGCGCGACACGGTGCTGGGCACCAGGGTCGCGGTGAAGGTGCTCGCCGACAACTGGACCGCCGTGCCGGACGTCCGCGAGCGGTTCCTGGACGAGGTCCGGGTGCTGCGGCGGGTGTCGTCACCGCACGTCGTGCGCGTCTTCGACCTGTCCCTCTCGGCCGGCGGCAGGCCGTACTTCGCGATGGAGCTGGCCGACCGGGGAACCCTCGAAGAGCGCACCGCGGGCACCCCGCTGGCCCCGGTCGAGGCCCTGGACGTGCTGCGGCAGGTCTGCGCCGGGGTCACCGCGCTGCACGAGGCAGGCGTCGTGCACCGCGACCTCAAGCCGTCGAACGTGCTGCTGCGCTGGGACGCCGACACGGGGCGCGAGTCGGCCGTCGTCGCCGACCTCGGGCTGTCCAAGTCGCTGGCCGACGGCTCCGGGTTCACCGTCGCCGTGGGCTCGTCCGGCTACACCGCCCCCGAGCAGCGCGGACCGGGTTCGATCGTGGAGCGCAGGACCGACGTCTACGCGCTCGGCGCGCTGGCCTACCGGGTGCTGACCGGCGAGAACCCGCCCGAGAACGGTCCGTCGCCGCGGGGCCTGCGCGCCCTGCCCGGTGGCGCCGGCGCGGTCGTCGGCCGGGCGATGGCGCCGCTGCCCGCCGACCGGTGGGGCACGGCGGACGCGTTCTGCGCGGCCCTGCGGCACGCGGTGGGCGAACGCCGTGCGGCACGGCGGGTCCGGGCTGCGGCAGCCGTGGCCGTCCCCGTCGCCCTGGTGTTCGCCGCGGTGGCCGCGGACGGACCTCCCGGCGGCTCGGAGACCACCGTGGCCGCCCCGGACGGGCTGACCGTCACGGTGCCCACGACGTGGGCGCGGCAGGTCAGGACGGGTGGCTGGACGCCCGGCGCGGACGACGGCAGGCAGCCCGCGCTGGAGGCGGCTCCCGACCTCGGCCGCTTCCACGACCTCGCGGCGGACGCGCCGGGCGTGTTCATCGGGCGCGTCGGCCCGCGGGACGCCCCGACGTGGTCCGACGAGCGGGAGCACGCCGGGTGCGGCACGGCGGTGGAGTCCCGGTTCGAGTCACCGCGCTGGTCGGGCGTGGTGCGCCGGTGGGACCGGTGCCCCGGCCGCAGCGTCGACGAGGTCGTCCTGACGGGCGTGGCGGACCAGCGGATCGTGCTCGTCGTGCAGGTCCGCGGCGGTGGCAGCGACCTGGCCGTGCGGCGGCTGCTCGACGGCGTTCGGGTGCGCTGAGCATTTCCGACCGCTTTTCCGGCCCCGAGTTGGTCGGCTGTGACGATGTTCAAGAAAGGTGTGCGGGCGATAGCGCTCGGGCATATGCCTGGAGAACGCGTTCCTCGACAAAGGGGATCGGGAACGAGAGGGGAAATGTCATGCGCAAGTCGATCAGCACGGGTGTCGTCCTCGCCGCCGCCTCCACCGCGGTGTTCGCCGGCGTCGCGGGCGCGATGCCCGGCGACGTCCCGGCCTGCGGTGCGGCCGACGTCGACGTGGCGATCAGCAGGAGCCCCGAGCACGCGGCGGGCCACTCCGCCTTCGTCATCCGCTACACGGCCGCCGAGCAGGCGACGAACTGCACGCTCGCCGGCGTGCCGACGAACGTCGTGTTCTTCGGTCCGGACGGCGACACCGCGCCGGGCATCTCCGCCACGCCCCAGCCGGGCGCGAGCGCCACGCCGGTGACCGTCGCTCCCGGCCACGCGGCCATCTCGTACGTGGTCGAGCGCACCGGCGAGCAGCCCAACCCGGTGTCCGCCGTCGCGTTCTCGCTGCCGTCGACCGCCGAGGACACCTCGGTCGAGGGGCCGTGGCCGTCGGTGCCCGTCAGCGGCGCCGAGGTCCAGCTGAGCCCGGTCGTCCCCGAGAACTGACCCACTCCAGGAGGTTCTTCGTGAGCACCACCAGCAAGATCTCACTCGCCACCCTGGCGGCGGCGGTCGCCCTGCTCAGCGCCTGCACGAGCCAGGGCGGTGGAACGCCGTCCGGCTCGCCCGCGTCGGTCTCCGCCCGGTCGCGGACCCCGGCACCGTCCCCGGTCGCGTCCGCCGCGCCGGAGGCGCCCGCCGCCGCCTCCGGGCCCGCGGCCTGCAAGTCCGCCGACCTGGCGGCGGCGCTCACCCCCGACCAGGGCGGAGGGGGCATGAACCAGAACCGGCTGGTGCTGGCGTTCACGAACCGGGGCGCGGTCGAGTGCGTCCTCCAGGGTTCGCCGGGCGTGTCCTTCGTGACCGGCGACGGCGGCACCCAGGTCGGCGCCCCCGCGACCAGGGAGTCCGACGGCGGCCCGGCGGTGACCCTGCTCCCCGGCGCTTCGGCCACGAGCACCCTGGCGATCACCAACGCCGACGTGTTCGACCCGGCCGAGTGCGCTCCCGCCGACGTCCGGGGCCTGCGCGTCTACCCGCCGGGTGAGACCGCGGCGATGTTCGTCGAGCGTCAGCAGAAGGCGTGCTCCGCACCGGAGAAGTCCACGATGGTCGTCGGCCCGGTGCGGGGCTGAGCCGCGGGGAAGCGCCTTTCCGTTGCGGGAGAGGCGCTTCCCCGTCCGTCAGCGCAGGACGCGCGGGTCGGCGTGCAGCCGCTCGGCGAGCCTGATGGTGATGAACTCGTTGTTGTCGGCCTTGCCGGGCGTGCGGCCGGACGAGAACGGGAAGTTGTTGTCGTTCAACACACCCAGCGTGTTGTCGTCCAGGATCACCACGTCCTCGATCGTGGTGAACGGGAACCGGAACGTCCCCTCGAACCCGCCGACCCGGCGCGGGTTGGCGATGTCCAGCAGGTCGGCCACGAGGGTCTTGTCCAGGAACCCGTCCCGGTCGCGGTCGCGCTTGTCCGCCAGGTAGATCCGCTTCACCTTCGCGTCCGCGCCCTGCCCGCCGTCGCGCTCGATGACCAGGAAGCGGTTGCGGTCCACCGAGATCATGTCGCCGATGGCCAGGTCCGGCGAGCCGAGCCGGTACTGGAACCTCTGCCCGGTGTACGCGCCGCGCGCGATGTCGAACTCGTTGACCCGCAACGTCCCCGGCGCGTCACCGGCGACCGTCCCCTCCAGCAGCGGGTAGAGGAACTTGCCGTCGGGCGACTGGGCCATGCCCTCGAAACCCTTGCTGCTGCCGATGTTCGGCGTGCCTGCGGGGTTCTCCGGCGCGAACACGCCGGGCAGCGGCACGGGTGCGGCCAGCAGTCGGCCGGCGCGGTCGAAGTGCAGCAGGTACGGACCGAACTCGTCACCGAGCCAGTAGCTCCCGTCCGCGACCCTGGTGATCGACTCGACGTCGAAGTCGGCGCCGGTGAGCACCCGGTCCGGTCGAACGAGCGGGAACGGCACCAGGCCGCGCGGGTCGGTCAGCGTCACGCCGCCGAGCACGTCGACGCCGCCGGAGGCGAAGTCCGGCGCGATGCGGTGGATCCGCAGCAGGAAGTCGGCGCTGTTGGCCTTGTTGCCGTACCCGTTGTCCGACAGCACCTCGAACGTGCCGTCGCCGTTGCGGACGACACCGCTGAAGCCCTGCACGGGCTGGTCGGCGAACGGCGGCACGATCCCGTTGGACGGCGTCCCGCCGAGCGCGGCGCCGGAGGGTTCGCTGCCGGGCACGTACGTCTCGGCGGGCAGCGACGCGAACTTCGTCAGGGTGGCGCGCCCGAAGTCCTTCGTACCGGTCGCGGCGGCGCCGGGCACGACGCCCGCCACCGTCACGAGCAGGGCGACGCCGAGCGCGAGTGGTCTCCGCATGGTGTTCCGTTCCGTCCGGCGCGCCCACCTGCGGTCGCGCGGTGCGCGCACCGTAGGCGGGCGAGGTGAACGGATGCCGAACGATCAGCCGGGGCCGCGGTACTTCCCGGTGTACTCCGCCCACTTCCGGTGGCCGCCGACCCAGCGGCGCAGCAGTCCCACGTACCCGCGGACCTGCTCGTCGACCGGACCGCCGAACGAGGGCAGGTCGGCGGCCCTGCGGACGAAGTCGCGGACCTCGTCGTCGTGGATCTCGACCGCCCGGTCCACGGCCTGGTCGAGCAGGACGGACTGGGACCGCATGGTCACCAGCACCAGGTTGTGCACGCCGCCGCGGGCGATCTCGGCGCGGTGGGTGTAGAGGTCCCGCGCGTAGCCGACGATCCGGCAGGCGGTGGAGGCGAGTTCGCGGAGCGCGGAGTGCTCGCGGACCTTCGGCGGCAGGTCGAGCCCGTCGACGGGCTCGCCGAAGCGGAACATCGGGTGCAGGCCGATGGTGAACTCCCGCAGGGCGGCGTGCGCCTCGGGGGTGGGGACGCGGCCGTGGTGGTCGTCGAGCGCTTCGCGGGCGAAGCCGTCGAACATCCGGCCCACCTCGTCGGCGAACGACTCCAGCCAGTCCTGCCCGCCGAGGGCCAGCAGCCGGACCCGCAGGTCCGCCATCGCTTCCGCTCTCGGGTCTCCGGGGGGCACCGGCTGCGCGCGCAGGACGGCGAGCAGAAGCTCCAGGTCCTCGGGAGCGGGTCGTTCGTCCTGGAGGACGGCTTGCAGGACGGCCCAGTCGCCGACGAGCCTCAGCCGCTCGTAGTCGGCGTTCGGGAACCCGTAGCCGACGAGGTAACCGAGGTCCATGCCGGCCACCTCGGCCATCCCGTGCGGCGGGAGCAGTCCCAGCGACACCGCCCAGCCGACCGAGTGGTCGGACACCAGGTGGTCCACCGCGTTCGACTCGGCGTCGAACGCGCACATCACGAACGGTGGGGCGATCCCCGCACGTGGTTCGGGCACATCGAGTCCGCTGAGTGTGAATGCGCCTACGCTCATGGCTCAACCCACCTCCGTTAGCTGTTGTCCAGGACCGGGCGACAGCGACCGGCCACATCGGAAAAATAACGGCGTTTCACAACCGGCGACAACCCCTAGCGGCCCCTAGGCCACGTTGTCCGGAATCAGCCACTGGACGTCGTACGACCAGCTCAGGACAATCGGAGCCGGGACGAGGAGGTGGCGAGGTGCCGCGTGGGGAACGCCCGCTCGACGAGGGGGACACCCCTCTGCTGAGGTTCGCGGCGGATCTGCGGACCCTCCGGGACCAGGCGGGCGGGCGCACGTACCGCCAACTCGGCACCCGTGCGCACTACTCGGCCACGACCCTCTCCGACGCCGCGGGCGGCCGGAAGCTGCCCAGCCTCGCCGTGACGCTGGCGTACGTGCAGGCGTGCGGCGGCGACCCCGGCGCGTGGGAGAGCCGGTGGCGCGAGGTCGCCGCCGAGGTCGCGCCGTCCGAGGACACCCCGCCGGACCAGGGCTCCCCGCCCTACGCCGGGCTGGCCGCGTTCCAGCCGGAGGACGCGGACCGCTTCTTCGGCCGCGAGCGGATCCTGGACGACCTGGTCGGCCGGATGGACGACCGGCGGCTGGTGGGCGTGTTCGGCGCGTCCGGCGCGGGCAAGTCGTCGCTGCTGCGGGCCGGGCTGGTGCCGCGCATCGCCGAGGGCGCGTTCGAGTGCACCTCCTCCATCGTGGTCACCCCGGCCGAGCTGGACCTGAGCCCGGACGTGCTGGACCGGGTCATCGGTGCCGAGGTGGACGCGCTGGTGCTGGTGGTCGACCAGTTCGAGGAGGTCTTCACCCTCTGCCACGACATGGCCGCGCGCACCGCGTTCATCGAGGCGCTGCTGGACGCGTCGCGGACCCGCTGCCGGGTCGTGATCGGCGTCCGGGCCGACTTCTACGGGCACTGCGCCCAGCACCCCGGTCTGGTGGAGGCGCTGCGCGACGCGCAGCTGCTGCTGGGCCCGATGTCCGCCGAGGAGCTGCGCCAGGCGATCATGCGCCCGGCCGCCAAGGTCGGCTGCACGGTGGAGACCGCGCTGGTCACCCGCCTGGTCGCGGACGCGACCGGCCAGCCCGGTGTGCTGCCGCTGGTGTCGCACGCGCTGCTGGAGACTTGGCGGCGAAGACGCGGGACGACCCTCACCCTGGTCGGGTACGAGGCGGCGGGCGGCATCCAGCACGCGCTCGCGCAGACCGCCGAACGCACCTACACGGCCCTGGAGACCGACCAGCGGGCCGTGGCGCGGCAGATCTTCCTGCGGCTCACCGCGCTGGGCGACCGCACCGAGGACACCAAGCGCAGGCTCGCCCGCGGCGAGCTGGACTCCGACGACGTGGACACGCAGGTCGTGCTGGACCGGCTGGCGCACGCCCGGCTGCTGACGCTGGACCAGGACGCCGTGGAGATCGCCCACGAGGTGCTGATCCGCTCGTGGCCCCGCCTGCGCGGCTGGCTGAACGAGAACCGCGACGGCCTGCGCACCGGGCGACAGCTCACCGAGGCCGCGGCCACGTGGGACTTGCTGGCCCGCGAACCGGACTCGCTCTACCGGGGCACCCGGCTGGACGCGGCCGCCGAGTGGGCGGCCCGCGACGAGGTGCGGCTCAGCTCGCGCGAACGGGAGTTCCTCACCGCCAGTCTGACCGCCCGCGACCGGGAGCAAACGCTCGCGCTGCGCCGGACGCGCAGGCTCCGGCAGCTCGTCGCGCTGCTGGCGGTGCTGCTCGTGCTCGCGGGCGGCGCGATCGTGCAGACGATCCGGGCGCAGGCGGTGGCGGACAAGCAGCGCAACATCGCCGTGGCGCAGCAGATCGCGATCACGGCCGTGCGGATGCGCGACAGCAACCCCACGCTCGCCAAGAAGCTCAGCGTCGCCGCGTACCGGCTGGAGCCGACCAGGGACGTGGTGGACGGCCTGCTCACGACCGCGACCGCGACCTGGAACGACCACCTCGTCCGCCGGGTCATCCCGCAGGACGAGTCCTCCATGGGCCCCGACGGGAACCCCGTCCGGGGCCGGGGGCAGTCCGCCGTGCTGGACGGGTCGAGCGAGCCGGGCGCGGTGAAGGCGCTCGGGTTCACCGCGGGCGGCCGGGTGCTCGCGGCCACCCTCGACGAGGTCTGGGACCTCACCGACGCGGCGAAACCCGCGTTCCTGCAACGGTTCCCGGCGAGGGTGGGCTCCGTGGCGCTCTCCCCCGACGGCAGCCGGATGGCGACGATCGACGCCGACGACAGCACCGCCGTGCGCCTGTGGAAGATGGCGGACCCGAAGGCCCCGGAGCTGGTCTCGACCGTCGCCCGGCCGGGGATACGGGGCCGGGACGTGCGGTTCGACCAGAGCGGGCAGGTGCTCGTGACGATCGACGACGACAGCACCACCAGCCTGTGGCGGCTGGACGACCCGTCCGGGCCGCTGGTGTTCGGCGAGCTGCGGAGCATCCCGCACATCTCCACGGTGGCGCTCTCGCCGGACCGGCGGCTGCTCGCGACCGGCGGCGTGGACGGCACCATCCGGCTCTGGGACCTCGCGGACCCGAAGCGGCCCGCGAAGCTCTCCGAGCTGTCCGCGCAGGCCGACGGGATCAGGGCCCTGGCCATCTCCGAGGACGGGCAGCACCTCGCGAGCGCCGCGGGCGACGACACCGTGCGGCTGTGGGGCATCACCGACCCGCGGCGACCGGGCGAGCCCGCGACCATCACCGGCCCCACGGCCACGGTTCACACGATCGAGTTCGCGCCGCGCGGAACGGCGGGCCGGGGCACGGTGGTGATGACGTCGAGCGGCGACGGGTCGTCCCGCCGCTGGGACTTCGACGAGACCAGCGCCGCGACCCGGCTGTGCGAGGGCAACCCGCTGAACCGCGAGGAGTGGAAGCGCTTCTTCCCCGGCCTGGAGTTCATTCCGCCGTGCGGATGACCTGTGCTGCGGAAACACCCGGATGGGCCGATACTCACTCAGGTGAGCACTCCCCGTGATGACCGCGTGACCGAAGTCCACCCGACGGACCTCGGCGTGCCCGCGGACCCGTCGACCCCCGCGGACGAGTCGATCACCCACCCGCCCGCCGTGACCGACCCGAGCGGCCCCGTCGTCGACCCGACGACCCCGCCCGCGCCGACGTCGCACGCCAGGATCAAGCCGACCCGAATCAGCGGGACGTGGGTCGCCGTGATCGTGGCGATCTTCGTGCTGATCTTCCTGCTGGTGTTCATCCTGCAGAACCTGACCGACATCACGATCCACTTCCTCGGCGGCGCCTTCACCCTGCCGCTGGGCGTCGCGCTGCTGTTCGCCGCGATCGGCGGAGCACTGCTGGTGGCGCTGGTCGGCGCGGCCCGGATCATGCAGCTCCGCCGCCAGACCAAGCGGGCGATGCGCTAGCCGGGCACCGTGACGGGTTCGCGCTCGCGCTGAGCGGCGTAGTGCCCGAGCGCGCGGACGACGACCTTGGTGAAGGTGTTCGGCACCAACGGTTCCAGTGCCGCCCAGGCGGTGTCCACATGGGACCGCGCCTCCTCGTGGCAGGCGCGCACGGCACCGCACTCGACCAGTTCCCCCGCGATGCCGCGGACCGTGGCGTGGTCGGCGCGCCCGTCCCGCACCGCGGTCCAGACGGCCGCCAGGCGATCGGGCGGCAGCAGGCCGACGGCGTGGGCCAACGGCATCGTCACCTTGCCCGCCCGCAGGTCCTCGCCCACGTGCTTGGTCGCGCGAACCGCGCCGGAGGCGGCGGGACCGGTGACACCGCCGAGGTCCATCAGGTCGTCGGTGATCTGGTAGGCCAGCCCGACGGCCTCGAAGTAGTCGCCGACGGCGGCCACCCGCTCGTCGTCCGCACCCGCGATCAGGGCGCCGATCTCCGCGAACGCCCTGGCGGGCATCCCGGTCTTGAAGCGCAGCACACCGCGCACCCCGTCGAGCAGCGCCCGACCGTCACCGGTCGCCACCGCGTAGTCCATCGCGGCCCGGTGCCCCGCGATGTCGACCCCCTGACCGACGTGACCGGCCCGGACCGACCGCAGGAAGGTCTGGTAGACCCGCAGCCGCAGCCGGTCGTCGTCGGGCAGGATCCGCGGCACCACCCGGTCCAGCGCGAAGTACGCGGCGGTCCCCGCGTTCACCGCCGCGGCCACACCGTGCACCACGTGCGCGGCGGGCACTCCCCGGCGCAACGGCGACCCGTCCTCGACGTCGTCCACCACCAGGTTCCCGCTGTGCACCAGTTCCACCACGCCCAGCAGCGGCGTGTACGGATCGCTGGCCACCCCGAACATCTCCGTGGCCGCGCAGGTCGCGAACGTCCGCCACCCCCGCCCGCCC
>DATMCA010001719.1:0-6674 GCA_035559015.1 Umezawaea sp.
ACAGTTCAGAAACCTAGACCCGGCAACGACGTGCCCTTCTGCTGCCTGGGTCAACCACCCACACATAGGTATCAAGAGCCCAAAAAGAGGGGCCCCAAGTCAAATCGACCACACCACCGCCCCAGCCTCACAACGAACGCACCACCGCACTAGCTCACAACCCCAACTCCCGCGCGATCAACATCCGCTGAACCTCACTCGTACCCTCACCGATCTCCAGGATCTTCGCATCCCGATAAAACCGACCAACCGGGTACTCGTTCATGAACCCATACCCACCAAAGATCTGCGTAGCTTCCCGAGCATTATCCATCGCCGCCTCCGAAGAAACCAGCTTCGCAATAGCCGCTTCCTTCTTGAACGGCTCACCGCGCAGCATCTTCGCCGCCGCCGCGTAATACGCCAGGCGCGCGTTATAAGTGCGCACCTCCATGTCGGCGATCTTGAACTTGATCGCCTGGTACTCACCGATCTTGTGGCCGAACGCCTCGCGCTCCCCCACGTACTTCAAGCACTCGTCGACGCAGCCCTGCGCGAGACCGACGCCGAGCGCGGCGATGGCGATCCGGCCCTCGTCGAGCGTCTGGAGGAACTGGGCGTAGCCGCGGCCGCGCGTGCCGAGCAGGTTGGCCTCGGGCACGCGGCAGTCGGCGAAGGACAGTTCGCGGGTGTCGGAGGCGTTCCAGCCGACCTTGGAGTACTTCTTCGACACGGTGAAGCCGGGCGTGCCGGACGGCACGATGATCGCCGAGATCTCCTTGCGGCCGTCCGGTTTGGTGCCGGTCACGGCCGCCACGGTCACCAGGCCGGTGATGTCGGTGCCGGAGTTGGTGATGAACGCCTTGGTGCCGTTGAGCACCCAGTGGCCGTCCTCCAGCTTGGCGGTGGTGCGCAACGCGCCCGCGTCGCTGCCGCCGCCGGGCTCGGTCAGGCCGAACGCGCCGAGCACCTCACCGGAGCACATCTTCTCCAGCCACTGCGCGCGCTGCTCGTCCGTGCCGAAGCGGAACACCGGCATGGCGCCGAGGGAGACACCCGCCTCCAGGGTGATCGCGACCGACGAGTCGACGCGGGCCAGTTCCTCCAGTGCCAGGCAGAGGGCGAAGTAGTCGCCGCCCATGCCGCCGTGCTCCTCGGGGAAGGGCAGGCCGAACAGGCCCATGCGGCCCATCTTGGCGACGATCTCGTACGGGAACTCGTTGCGCTCGTAGAGGTCGCCGATCACCGGGGCGACCTCGTCGCGCGCGAACTCCTCGACGGTCTTGCGGAGCGCTTCGTATTCCTCGTCTAGGCGGAAGTCCAACATCGGTCACTCCTGGTGGGGGACTACGACGGCTAGGGTCTGGTCCAGGGCGACCTGTTGGCCCGCCTGGACGTTCACTTCGGCGAGCACGCCGTCGACGGGTGCGACGACGGTGTGCTCCATCTTCATGGCTTCGACGACGAACAGGGCCTGGCCCTTGGCGACGGAGTCGCCGAGCGAGCACCGGACCACCAGGACCGTGCCGGGCATCGGGCTGGTGACCGGTCCCGCCGCACCCTCACCCGCCTTCCCGGTCGATTCCAGCGGTTCGGTCTCGGTCAACGCCCACGACCGGCCCTCGGAGCCCAGCCAGAGCACCCGGCCGGCACGCGCCACCGCGTACCGCCGCGTGCCCACGACCAGTTCGCCCCCGCGGACCACGGCCGTCGTCCGGACCGGCTCCGCATCCCCCACGGCGACTTCGGCACCGCGAACCCGCACCTCGGTCGTCTCACGCCCGGCGACGTCGACCCGCAGCGTCGTCCACGCGTGCTCACCGACGCGCCAACCGCCGACCTGGTCCCACGGGTCCGTGCCACGGCCGCTCAACGCCAACTGCCGCTCCAGCGCTGCCGCCGCCAGCACCTCGTCCGGCACGTCGTGGGTCACCAGCTCGTCCAGCTTGCGCTCGACCAGCCCGGTGTCCAGCCGCCCGGCGCGAACGTCCACATCGGACAGCAGGGCGCGCAGGAACGGGATGTTCGTGGTGACGCCCAGCAGCACCGTCCGGCCGAGCGCGGAGTGCAGCTTGCGCAGCGCCTCCTCGCGGGTGCGGCCGTGGGCGATCACCTTGGCCAGCATGGGGTCGTAGTCGCTGCCGACCCGCAGCCCCACCTGGAGCGCGGAGTCCACGCGCACGTCCGTCGGCTCGTGCAGCGCGAGCACCTCGCCGCCGGTCGGCAGGAAGCCGCGAGCGGGGTCCTCGGCGTAGATGCGCGCCTCGACGGCGTGGCCGGTCAGCGCGACCTCGGTGAAGTCCAGCGGCTCGCCGGACGCCACCCGGAGCTGCCACTCGACCAGGTCGACGCCCGTCACCAGCTCGGTGACCGGGTGCTCGACCTGGAGGCGGGTGTTCATCTCCATGAAGAAGTAGTCGCCGGACGTGCCGTCGACGATGAACTCGACCGTGCCCGCGCCCAGGTAGCCGACGGACTTCGCGGCGTCCACGGCCGCCTGCCCCATCGCCGCGCGGGTTTCCGGGTCGAGCAGCGGCGAGGGCGCTTCCTCGATGATCTTCTGGTGCCGCCGCTGGAGGCTGCACTCGCGTTCGCCCAGGTGCACGGCGCCGCCGTGCGCGTCGGCCAGCACCTGGATCTCGATGTGCCGCGGGTTCGTCACGAACCGCTCGATCAGCAGCGTGTCGTCGCCGAACGAGCCGCGCGCCTCCCGCCGGGCCGACTCGATCGCGTCTCGCAGCGCCGACTCCTCGTGGACCAGCCGCATCCCCTTGCCGCCACCGCCCGCGGACGGCTTGAGCAGCACCGGGAAGCCGATCTCCAGAGCCGCGTCGACCAGCGCGTCGTCGGTCATGCCCGGCTCGGTGCGCCCCGGCACCACCGGCACGCCCGCCGCCCGCACGGTCAGCTTCGCGCGGATCTTGTCGCCCATCGCCTCGATCGCGTCGGGGCTCGGCCCGATGAAGACCAGCCCGGCCTTCTCGCACGCGCGGGCGAACTCCGCGTTCTCGGCCAGGAAGCCGTAACCGGGGTGCACGGCCTGCACGCCCGTGGCCAGCGCGGCCTCGACGATCCGCTCGATCGAGAGGTAGCTCTCCCGCGCCGACGCGGGCCCGATCCGCACGGCCTCATCGGCTTCGCGCACGTGCCGCGCGTCGGCGTCCGCGTCGCTGTACACCGCCACTGACCGGATCCCCAAGCCGCGCAAGGCCTTGACGACCCGAACCGCGATCTCGCCGCGGTTGGCCACCAGAACACTGTCGAACATGCCGCTCACATCCGGAAGATGCCGTAGGAGACCGGGTCCAGCGGCGCGTTCGCCGCCGTCGACAGCGCGAGCCCGAGCACCTGGCGGGTGTCCAGCGGGTCGATCACGCCGTCGTCCCACAGCCGGGCCGTGGAGTAGTACGGGTTGCCCTGGTCCTCGTACTGCTGTCGGATCGGGGCCTTGAAGGCCTCCTCGTCCTCCGCCGACCACTCGTCGCCGAGCTGGTCGCGGCGCACCGTCGCCAGCACCGACGCGGCCTGCTCACCGCCCATGACGGAGATGCGCGCGTTCGGCCACATCCACAGGTAGCGCGGCGAGTACGCCCGCCCGCACATCGAGTAGTTGCCCGCGCCGAACGAGCCGCCGATCACGACGGTGAACTTCGGCACCCGCGCGCACGCGACGGCCGTCACCATCTTCGCGCCGTGCTTGGCGATCCCGCCCGCCTCGTACTCGCGGCCGACCATGAACCCGGAGATGTTCTGCAGGAACACCAGCGGCACCGACCGCTGGTCGCACAGCTCGATGAAGTGCGCGCCCTTGACCGCCGACTCGCCGAACAGGATCCCGTTGTTCGCCACGATGCCCACGGGGTGCCCGTGGATCCGCGCGAACCCCGTGACCAGCGTCGCGCCGTACTCCTTCTTGAACTCCTGGAACCGGCTGCCGTCCACGATCCGGGCGATCACCTCGCGCACGTCGTACGGCGTCCGGCTGTCCGTCGGCACGACCCCGTAGAGCTGCGCGGTGTCGACGGCGGGCTCCTCGCTCGGCTCGACCGCCCAAGGCCGCTCGACGCGCGGCCCCAGCGTGCTGATGATCGACCGCACCATCCGCAGCGCGTGCGGGTCGTCGTCGGCCAGGTGGTCCGTCACGCCGGACGTGCGCGAGTGCAGGTCGCCGCCGCCCAGCTCCTCGGCCGTCACGACCTCACCGGTCGCGGCCTTCACCAGCGGCGGGCCGCCGAGGAAGATCGTCCCCTGGTTCCGCACGATCACGGCTTCGTCGCTCATCGCGGGCACGTACGCGCCGCCTGCCGTGCACGACCCGAGCACGGCGGCGATCTGCGGGATCCCGCGGCTGGACATGGTCGCCTGGTTGAAGAAGATCCGCCCGAAGTGGTCCCGGTCCGGGAACACCTCGTCCTGGCGGGGCAGGAACGCGCCGCCGGAGTCGACCAGGTAGACGCAGGGGAGGTTGTTGTGCAGCGCCACTTCCTGCGCGCGCAGGTGCTTCTTCACCGTCACCGGGTAGTACGTGCCGCCCTTGACGGTCGCGTCGTTCGCCACGATCACGCACTCGCGCCCGGACACCCGCCCGACCCCGGTGATGATCCCGGCCGCGGGGGCCTCGTCGGAGTACATCCCGTCCGCCGCGAGCGGCGACAGCTCCAGGAACGGCGAGCCGGGGTCGACCAGCGCGTCCACCCGGTCGCGCGGCAGCAGCTTCCCGCGCGCCACGTGCCGCTCCCGCGCCTTCTCCGACCCACCTCGCCCGGCCTTCGCGAGCTTCGCCCGCAACTCGTCGACGAGGGTCGCGTGCTCCTTCGCGTAGCGCTGGAACGCCTCACCGGACGGATCGGCGGCGGTACGCAGGACCGGGGCGTCCATGGGCTCCTCGCGACAGTAGTTAGCAGCCGTTAACAACGCCGATGTTAGCGGCTGTTAACAGAGCCGTCCACCGGGCTCCCGAAGCATCCCAGGACCGCGGGTGCCCGGCAGTCCGAACGGACCGCCGGGCACCCCTCGGACTCAGCCCGCCGCCGCCGTGAACGCGGGCAGGTAACCGAGCTTCTGCCCGTTCTTGTTCGGGTGGTACGACTCGTCGACCGGGAAGCTGAGGCTGTTCAGCCACCAGTCCCCGGAGCAGATCTCGTGCCCCGTGAACGCCGTCCGCACGTCCTGGTACGCGAACGCCTTCGCCCCGGCCCGACCCGAGATCACGGTCGCCAGCACGTCGGACGCCGAGTTGATCGCGGCGCGCTTGGTGTCGCTGAGCCCCACGCTGCACGACCCCGGCACCTTGTAGATGCGCGGGTAACCGAGCACCACGACCTTGGCCGACGGCGCGCGCCCGCGGATCTGCGCGTAGACGTTGTCGAGCAGCCCCGGCAGCGTGTTCTGCGCGTACGCCTTCGCGGTGTTGGTCCGGTTCACGCAGTCCTGGTCGGACCCGAACGTGCAGGTCGTGATGACGTCGGTGAACCCGGCGTCGTTCCCACCAATTGAGATGGACACGAGCGTCGTGGACGCCGCCAACGACCCGACCTGGCCGGAGAGCACATCACCCGTCCGAGCGCCGGAACAAGCCACGAAGGTGAATGAGCCGACCGAATGCGCGGCGGCCCACAACGCGGGATACGAATAGTTACTGCGTTTGCAGGAACCGCTGGAGGAAATGTACGAGCCGGTCCCCAGACCGGACGAGTACGAGTCACCGAGAGCGACGTAGTTGACCGCCGCGGGGGCGGCAGCCGCAGGTAGGACCGTGGACAGGACAGCGGCGGCGGCCATTGCCGCCACCGCCAGCAAGCGGGCAGGGCGCATCGAGGTCTCCCCAGGGGAAGCAGCACAGGGTGTGATGCCGAACACAACGATTGTTACCACCAGGTACCCCTATATAAATAGATCGCGTCAACAGTTAACGAACCGTGAATTGATCTAGAAAACCCCCGCCAACCTCGCCGGACAGCGCCACCGGACGCGCGAGGTTCACGTTCGCTAACCCGAAGGTCTTAGGATGGCCACCGTGCCGGACACCGACCCAGCCAAACCGACCCGCCGCGACCAGATCCTCACCGCGGCAGCCGAACTCTTCGCCCGCCACGGGTTCCACGGCGTGGGGATCGATGACATCGGCGCGGCGGTGGGGATCTCCGGCCCGGCCCTGTACCGGCACTTCCGCAGCAAGGACGCCATGCTCGGCGAAATGCTGACGTCGATCAGTGAGCGCCTTCTGGATGGCGGTCAGAGGCGGGTGGAAGCCTCTACGAATCCGGATGAAGCGCTTCGGGCCCTGGTCGGGTGGCACGTCGACTTCGCGTTGGACGACCCGGCGCTGATCACTGTGCAGATCAGGAACTTGGCCAACTTGACCGACCCGGATAGGCGGCGGGTGCGGGCGTTGCAGCGGCGGTATGTGGAGGTCTGGGTGGAGACGATCCAGCGGACGGTGGCCGAGGTGGATGAACCTACGGCCAGGGCGGCGGCGCATGCGGTGTTCGGGTTGATCAACTCCACGCCGCACAGTGCGCATTTGGATCGGGCGCAGATGGCGGCGTTGTTGAGTCGGATGGCGCTGGCTTCGTTGACTACGGCGGGGGCTTTGGAGGAGACGGCCGCGCTGTAGGGGGTGGGCTGGCGGTTTGGGCGGGCTCCGGGAGGATGGGCTGGCGGTTTGGGCGGGCTCCGGGAGGATGGGCTGGCGG
>DATMCA010001720.1:0-5306 GCA_035559015.1 Umezawaea sp.
CACGGCATCCATCTTGGTTGCAATAGGCCTCGCGGCCTACGGTAAGGTTCCCGCGGCTGTGATAAGTACATTTGCCGGTTTGCTGTCAGGTGGTACGGCGGCGATTTTCCGAAAGGTTTACATCACCTTCTCGACGCCGGCCCGGTTATACCAGGAGCGGTCGAAGAGCACGATCTCTCCCGCGGTTGGTAGATGTGCGACGTAGCGGTGGAAGTACCACTGTCCACGGCCGATCAGCGCAGCCGCGGCTGCCGGGGACAGGGCGCCGCCGCCTGCCATCACCTCCGGATCCCGAGGGCGAGCTCGGCTGGTCCGACCCCTTTGCTGAGGAAGCCGTTTGCGCCGGCGCGGAGGGCGGCCAGGACGTTCTCGTCCTGGTCGAAGGTGGTCAAGACCACGATCTTGACCGCCTCGGCGGGCCATCCTGCCGGATACGGCGGGTGGCCTCAACGCCGTCGATGCCCGGCATCCGGATGTCCATCAACACGACGTCGACCGGCTGGTCGCTCAGCAGCCGGACTGCGAGGAGCCTGTCGCGGGCGGACTCCGCAAGGCGGCGACTTTGAGAGGGCAGTGACTGGAGGAGGAGGGGAAGGCTCAGCTGTTTCGGCGGGCGTGCCCGGGCGCCGGCCCGGGCCGGCGCGGACAGCCGAAGAGGGTCGAGTAAGGGTCGCGGGCCAGGAGGAGGCGGCTCAGGAGGCGAGCAGTGCCCGCGCGGTGCTGGAGTCGGTGATGAGGCGGTGCAGGACGCCGCTGCGGAGGGCGGCGCGGAGGGCTGGGGCGCGAATGGCGCCGCCGCCGACGACGGCGACGACGTCGGGCACGGCGCGAAGCTGGTCGGGGGTGATGGCGATCGAGCGGCCGGGGAGATCTCCAGCCAGCACCTGACGTCCGTCGGCGTCCAGGATGGTGGTGCAGACGTCGGCGACCGCGCCGGCGTCGAGAAGCTCACGGCGCAGGTCTGCCGGCAGGACGTCCATCAGTGCGGACTGCCCGGGCAGCCAAGCGCCGACGCTGACCAGCGCCCGGTCGAGGTGGTCGAACTGCTGCACGGTCTCGTGGACGAACGGCTCAGCGCGCAGCCGAGTGGCGGTGTCGACGCTGTCGACCACCATCGGGACGTGAAGCGCGGCCACGGAGCCGCCAGCCCGTTCGGCCAGGGTGCGGGCGAGGTCGAGTGAGTTCACCTGCAGGTCGGAGGTGGGCACACTGCCGACGATCTGGACCACCGTGCAGCGGGCGAGTGGGGGTAGGACCTGCACCATCGCGTGCAGCGTGCGGCCCCACGCCACACCGATCACGTCGTCGGGCTCGATGAGGCTGCCCAGCACTTCGGCACTGACCCGGCCGAGCTGGGCGCGCTGGAAGTCCGCCGGCCCGTCGGGCAGCTCGAGCACCAGTGCCTGGCGGATCCCGAAGGTCTCGGCCACCGCGAGCGACAGGTCGACGTCGACATCGGAGGGGGCGTGGATGCGGAAGGATACGATGCCGCGCTCGACCGCCTCGTCGAGGAGCCGGGCGACCTTGAACCGGGACACCTTCAGCTCGTCGGCGATGTCGCTCTTGGTCTTGCTGTCGAGGTAGTAGCGACGCGCGGCGATGACCATGTTCATGGTGTCCAGTGCGCTGCGTGCGGCGCGACGTTGAGGCATGACGGGCTTTCCGGAACGTTCGGGAGGACGACAGCGGGGTGCCGTGAAGCCTGCACCATACCGCTCAAACGAGCATCATCAGGCGGGTGATCCGGCTGGCGCCTCCAGGTGCAGCGGGTGGACGGGGAGCCTCAGCGGACGGCTGGGCGCGCTTTGACAAGTGTCTCGGACCCCATTTACAGTTGCTCGCTCGAGCATAATGCGCTCAAACGAGTACAACGAGATCGGTTAAGAGTGTGGTGGAGTACCGACGCAGCGCCTTGGTGACGGGAGCCGCACAGGGGATCGGCAAGGCCATCGCGGAACGACTCCGCGCGGACGGGCTTGCGGTGACGATCGCCGACCTTCCCTCGTCTGCCCCGCTGCTGGTCGAGCTGGCTGCCGCGCTCGGCGGACCTGACACGGTCTTGTCCGTCGCCGTTGACGTGTCCGATCCTGCTCAGGTCGACAACGCCGTGCAGGCCCACGTGGACCAGTTCGGCGGGCTCGACGTCATGGTCGCGAACGCCGGCATCGCCATCACGGCACCACTGGTCGAGACCACCGTGCAGCAGTGGCGGCGCACGATGGCGGTGAACCTCGACGGGGTCTTCCACTGCTACCAGGCTGCGGCGCGGCAGATGATCGACCAGGGGCGCGGCGGGCGGATTATCGGCGCCGGCTCGGTCGCAGCCCACCGCGGCGGGAAGTGGCAGAGCGCCTACAGTGCGTCGAAGTTCGCCATCCGCGGCCTCACCCAGTCGTTGGCCCAAGAGCTCGGGGAGCACCAGATCACTGTCAACGTCTACAGCCCCGGCATCGTCGAGACCTCGATGTGGCACGGCATCGACGCCGACATGACTACGCGCAAGGGCACCACGACCGGTTCCGAGCTGGCCGGGATGACCAACGCCATCCCGCTCGGCCGGCTCGAGACCCCGCTCGACGTTGCCGGCGTCGTGTCGTTCCTTGCCAGCCCCGACGCCGGCTACGTCACCGGGCAGTCTCTCGTCGTCGACGGTGGCACCTGGTTCTCCTGACCCGTTCTCCTGATCAGTACGTCCATCGTCCTACAGAAAGCTGACCATGCGTCTCTACCTCGACACCGCCGACCGCGAAGCCGCTGAACCCCTGCTCGCCACCGGACTGTTCGCCGGCGTCACCACCAACCCCACCATTCTCCAGCGCGCCGGCCAGGGAGTCGACGACATCCCCGACATCTACCGGTGGGCCACCGCCGCCGGAGCAGGGGAGGTGTTCTTCCAGTCCTGGGGCACCGACGTCGACAGCCTCGTCGGACGTGCTGAGCGTCTCCTCGACCTCGGCTCCAACGTGATCTTGAAGTTCGTCGCGAACCAGGCCGGGGCGTCGGCGTGCCGCGTCTTCGCCGCCCGCGGCCAGCAGACCCTGCTGACCGCGATCTACGATCCCGGACAGGCGATGATCGCCGCCGCCGCCGGCGCCACCTATATCGCCCCGTACCTCGGACGGCTCAACGACGCGGGCCGCGACGGCATCGCCGAGGTTGTCACGATGCAGCAGGTCCTCACCGCGACCGGCAGCGCCACCAAGGTGCTGCTCGCCAGCATCCGTTCTGTCAGCGACATGGTCACCCTCGCCCAGCACGGCATCGACTGCTTCACCATGGCCCCCGCCGTCGCCCACGACTTCTTCACCGACCCCACCACGGCCGCGGCCGCCGACACCTTCGAAGAAGCCGTACGCCAAACCGCGCGGGAGGTCCTGCCCGGATGAAAGCGATCCGCTACACCGCTCCCGGGCAGTACCGCATCAGTGACGTCGACCGACCCGAACCGATGGCGGGGGAGGTGCTCGTCGCGGTCCAGCAGGCCGGGCTGTGCGGCACCGACGTGCACATCCATCACGGCCACTACGCTGCAGCCTTCCCGGTCACCCTCGGCCACGAGATGGTCGGCTTCGTCGCCGAACTCGGCGACGGCGTCACCCGGTTCGCGGTCGGCGACCAGGTCAGCATCAACCCGAACATCGCCTGCGGGATCTGCTCCTACTGCCAAGCCGGCCGGCCCACCCAGTGCCGCAACCCGATCGGCCTCGGGTCGCTGCGCGACGGCTTCTTCGCCGACTACGCGTGCGTGTCCGAATCGCTCGTGTTCTCCGCGACCGGGCTGACCCTCGACACGGCCGTGTTCATCGAACCGACCGCCTGCGCCATGCACGGCCTGGAGACCCTGCAGGTCAGGCCAGGGTCGAGCGCCCTCGTGATGGGCTCGGGCCCAACGGGGCTGCTGCTCGCCCAGCTTCTGGCCACCGGCGGCGCCGCGTCGGTCACCGTGGCCAGCGACAAGGCGTTCCAGCTCGAGGTCGCCGCCGACCTCGGCGCCACCCGCACTGCCGCCATGCGCCGCGGTGAGACCGACACCAACCTCGCCGCGCTACGCGAACACACCGACGACGGCGGCTACGACGTCGTCGTCGAAGCCACCGGCGCGCTCGAGGTCGCCCAGCTGTGCGTCCCGCTCGTCCGCAACGGCGGCAGCGTGCTGTTCTACGGCGTCACCCGCCCCGAGGACCAGATCAGCATCGCCCCGCACGAGCTGTTCCGCCGCGAGCTCACCCTGCGCGGCTCCTACGCCGAGATGACGTCCTTCGGCGCGGCGATCGCCGCCCTGCAGGCCGGCCGGGTCGCCACCACCGGACTCATCTCGCACCGTTTCAGCCTGGACGCGTACGCGAACGCGCTGGCCACCCTGGAGCACGACCCGCGCGCCCACAAGATCGTCCTGACCGTATGACGAGCGACTCCACCACCGCTGAGCGGAAGGCGAACCAGGGTGTACCGGCACTCGCCGGTTCTGTCCAGCCAACGGCGGAGACCGCCGGGCGCAACCCGAGAACGAGGTAGGCAGCGTGAACGCCCGCCCCACCCTCCTAGGCGTCGACCTAGGGACCAGCTCAGTCAAGGTCGTCCTCACCGACCCGCTCGGCCGCATCCTCGACCAGGCCAGCGAGGCCTACCCCGTGCGCCGGCCCTACCCGGGCTGGGCCGAAACCGACCCGCAGGCCTGGTGGGACGCGATCGTCAGCGCGGTCGCCCGTCTCAACACCACTCCCGGCCAGATCGCCGGGATCGGATTGTCCGGGCAGATGCACGGCGTCGTGCTCTGCACCGCCAACACCACGCCCGTGCGTCCCGCCGTCCTGTGGTCCGACACCCGCTCCGAAGCCGCGCTCGACCTCTACCGGCGCCTCCCGATGCCCGTGCAGGCCCGCCTCGGCAACCCCATCACCGCCGGCATGGCCGGACCCCACCTCGCCTGGCTGCGTCGAAACGAACCCGATGTGCTCGACCGGGCTCGGTGGGCACTGCAACCCAAAGACTGGGTTCGGGCCCGGCTGACCGGACAAGTCGCCGCCGAACCCAGCGACGCGTCCGGCACCCTGCTCTACGACGTGTCGACCCAAGACTGGGACGCCACGGTCATCGACGCCCTCGAGATCCGCCGCAGCCTGCTGGCGCCGATCCTGCTCCACTCCGGCGTCGCCGCCGGCACCCTCACCCCAACGGCCGCGGCTAACCTCGGACTGCCCGCCGGGCTGCCCGTCGCGGCCGGCGCCGCACCGCCGCCGCCGCCCTCGGCACCGGGCTCCTGGTCCCGGGCCGCACCCAGCTCACCATCGGCACCGGCGTCCAGA
>DATMCA010001721.1:0-4758 GCA_035559015.1 Umezawaea sp.
GTAGAAGGAGCTGTACAGGTCCAGGGCTTCGCGGACCTTGATCCGCTCGGGCAGTTGGCTCTCCTGGAGTTGGACGCCCATGAGCTGCCGGAGTCCGGCCCGGTCCCGGCGCGGGTCCAGGCCGTCCACCCGGATCGTGCCCCGGTCCGGGACCCTCATGCCCTCGACGCACTCGACGGTCGTCGTCTTGCCCGCCCCGTTGGGACCGAGGATCCCGAAGATCTCGCCCTCCTCGACGGAGAAGGACACCTCGTCCACCGCGACCTTCGGCCCGTACCGCTTGCCGAGGTCCACCACCTCGATGATTGCCATGGCTCAAGGTTCGTCGTCGGCGGGCCTCGGCGAATCGACCGGCGAGCCACACCCGCGGTCAACCGATCGGTTGATGGCTCTCAGGGGTGTTCCCCGACCGGGTCCGGGTGATCACCCAGCCGAACAGGGCGGCCGCCGGGAACATGACGACGCCGTAGACCGCCGCCGGGACGGCGATGTCGGTGCTGGCCAGGACGCTGATGGCGATGGTGATGGCCAGGGTGCTGTTGTGGACGCCGATCTCGAACGCGCTGGCGGTGGCCTGGCGGTGGCCGACCCCGAAGAGCCTGGGGGCGAAGTAGCCGAGGGACAGGCTGATCACGCAGAACACCAGGGTGATGAGACCGGTGGCGGCGAGGTAGTCGGTGAGGTTCTCCCGCTCCGAGATCACGGTGGCGACGATGACCGAGGCCAGGACCACCACGGAGAAGACGCGGACGGGGCGGTCCATGCGGTCGGCGAACGTCGGGGACCTGTGGCGGACGAGCATGCCGAGGACGACCGGGATGAGGACGATGGCGAAGACCTGGACGACCTTGTCGAACTGGAGGTCGACGGTGTCGGTCTTCCGGGCGAAGTGGGAGATGGCGAAGTTGGTGACCAGGGGGAGGGTGGCCACCGCCAGGACGGAGTTGACGGCGGTGAGGGTGATGTTGAGGGCCACGTCGCCGCGGAAGACGTGGCTGAAGAGGTTCGCCGTGGTGCCGCCCGGGGAGGCGGCCAGGAGCATCATGCCGACGGCCAGGAGAGGGGGGAGGTCGAAGAGGAGGACCAGGCCGAAGCAGATGACGGGGAGGAGGATGAGTTGGCAGGCCAGGGCTATGAGGACGGCGGCCGGGTGGTTGCGGACTCGGATGAAGTCGGCGGGGGTCAGGGAGAGGCCCAGGCCGAACATGACGACGGCCAGGGCTACGGGGAGCAAGACCGAACCGAGTACGGAGTTCATCGTTGACTCGCACTTCTACCGGGCGGACACAGGGGGAGACAGTCGCAACCTGGTGGGCGCGGGTCAACCGTTATGTCTGATTTGAGATGTGAGGGGTGAGGGCTTGTGCCGGTGGAGGGGCTGGTGCGACCGCGAGTACCGGCGGTGGGCCGTGTGGCTGGGAGTACCAGCGGAGGTGGCCGATTTGACTTGGGGCCCCTGGATTTGCCCCTTGATCGGACTAAAAGGCAGTGCCCGAAAGCCCTGCCCGATCCGCAATTTCAAGGGGCAAATCCCCCAAGTAAAATCGGCCACGGTTTTAGGGCCTCGTGTCACCCAGGTGGTGGGTTGGCCAGGCTTGCAGGGCGCGGTTTGGCTGCCGGTTGTTGATGGGGTCGCCCAGTTGGAGGCGCTATTGAGGGAGCACTCCCTGTAGGACCTGCTGCACCAGGGCCTTGATGATGGTTTCGTTGTGTGCTGTTTTGCCTGGTGATACTGCGCGGGAGGCGGCTTCTACCATGCCGTGTACAAGTAGTGCGCGTAGTTCTGGTTGGGTTGCGTTTGCGTCGCGCAATACGCGTACGAGGGGGGCTAGTAGGCGTTCGTGTTCGTCGCGGATTTGGGTGCGGCTGGTTTCCGGTAGGGCGTGTGCTGATAGTGCTACGACGGCGCTGTGGCGACCGTCGGTGATTATTTCCAGTTCGGTTCTGAGGTAGGCCTCGATTTGTGCTGGTGTGCCGGTTGCTGTGGCGACCGCTCGTTCCAGGTGTCTGGTCCACTCTGGTAGTTCGTCGGTGACGATTGCGGCTACCAGTTCTTCTTTTGAGCGGAAGTACTCGTAGAGGCTTGGTCTTGAGAGGCCTACTCGTCTTGCCAGTGCTGCGAGCGTTAGGGCTTCCGGGCCGTTTTCCGTTACCAGGTCTCGGCCTGCGTCCAGCAGGGCGCGCAAGCGGTTGGCGCGGTGTTCCGCGACGGTGTCCGCACTGATCCGTGGCACCAGGCGATGGTAGACCCCCCTTGCTTTACCGACACCCCGTTGGGATAGTTGCCTACGTTGCGTCGGGAACCTGGAGGTGTGGGATGTTCATCGCCACCAACCGCTTGTTCGTGCCCGCTGAGCGGGCCGCGGAGTTCGAGGAGAGGTTCCGGGCGAACATGCGGACGTACCTGCCCGGGGTGCCGGGGTTGCGGCGTAGCACGTTGCTCCGGCCGACGTCGGCGGATCAGCCGTACGTGTCGCTCAACGAGTTCGACACGGAGGCGGACTTCAGGGCCTGGGTGGCGTCGGATTCGTTCCGTGAGGCGCATGCGCGGAACAAGGGGATCGCGCGGCACGTCACGGGGAACGCGGTGGAGACGTTCGAGCACTCGGAGGACCTGGTGTTGAAGGCTTCCTAGGTTCCTAGGGGAGTTGCAGGTCCTGCATTCGCTTGATCTCATCCGTCTGCGTGGCGATGACGTCCGAGGCCATCTCCTCGACCTTGACGTCCAGGCCGTTCGAGAGCACTTCCTCGGCCATCTTCAGGGCGCCCTTGTGGTGGGCGATCATCAGGCGCACGAACAGCTTGTCGAACTCGCCGCCGGTCGCGGCCGCCAAGGCGGCCATGTCGGCGGCGCTCGCCATGCCGGGCATGGTGGCGTGGTCGACGTGGGGCAGGGCGGTGGAGTGGCCGTGTTGTTCGGCGTTGACGGTGAACTGCTTCTGCCACTGCTCCATGGCACCGATCTCGGGGCCCTGGGTGTCGTGGATTCGGGACGCGAGGCCGCGGACCGTCTCATTTGACGCGCGGTCCGGGGCCAGTTCGGTCATCTCCAAAGCCTGGCGGTGGTGGCCGATCATGCTCACGACGTACGTCAGATCGCGTTCGTTCGGAGCGACGAAACGGTCGGTGCCGATGTCGTCCGGGGAGATCGTCTTCGCCTGTTCGCCTGGCGCACCAGGCACGATGATGGGCGCGTCGTTGTCGGAGGGCGTGGAAGTGCACCCCGTGAGCACCAGCGCGACCGCCACCAGACCGACCCTGAAACGCATCCGCTCCCCCTCGTCCGACACCAACCTACCGACCATCCCAGCCGGCGGAAACCTGGCATACCCGCCGATCGGACGTGGTCCTTAGCGGTGCAAAACGGTGATACTGATCCTCCTGCATCAGGTTAAGAAGGGGAGACCTGTGTTCACAGCATCCGTATCGGCCCGACGGCGCCGGGCGCCGATCGCGGCTCTGGGGGCGTTCGCGCTGGCGGTGTCCGCCCTGGCGTTCAGCCCGCAGGCGCTGGCCCAGCCGGACCAGGACAACGTCGACGGCCTGTCCGAGACGCAGCTCTCGGCTCCCGCGAACCCGACCGCGGGCATCCCCGCCGTCGACGAGATCGTGCGCAGCCGCAACGTCAAGCACGTGGCGAACCTGCCGAAGGGCACGCCGTTCGCGGCCTCGACGTACTCGGACCTCGCGTTCCAGGACAACCACGCGTTCGTCGGCAACTACGACGGGTTCACGATCTACGACATCCGCAACCCGCAGAAGCCGAAGGTCGTCAGCGAGGTCCTCTGCCCCGGTTCGCAGTACGACATCTCGGTCCTCGGTGACCTGCTGTTCCTGTCGACGGACTCGTCGCGGTCGGACAACTCGTGCAGCAGCGTCTCCCAGCCCGCCACGGTCAAGGAGTCGTGGGAGGGCGTCAAGGTCTTCGACATCAGCGACAAGCGCAACCCGAAGTACGTCGCCGCCGTCGAGACCGCGTGTGGTTCGCACACCCACACGCTGGTGCCGGACAAGAAGGGCCGCAACGCCTACCTGTACGTCTCCTCGTACTCCCCGAGCGCGACGTTCCCGGACTGCCAGCCGCCTCACGACAAGATCTCCATCGTGAAGGTCCCGCTGAAGGACCCGGCGAAGGCTTCCCTGCTCTCCGCCCCGCTGCTGTTCCCGGACGGCGGCAACCCCGGCCGTCCCGGCACCGTCCCGGACGGCTACGTGACGGCCACCAGCGGCTGCCACGACATCACGGTCTACCCGTCGAAGGACCTCGCCGCCGGTGCCTGCATGGGTGACGGCGTGCTCTTCGACATCTCCGACCGCGAGAAGCCGCGCGTGATCACCACCGTCCAGGACAACGTGAACTTCGCGTTCTGGCACTCGGCGACGTTCAACAACGAGGGCACCAAGGTCATCTTCACCGACGAGCTCGGTGGCGGTGGCGCGGCGACCTGCAACGAGACCATCGGCAAGAACCGCGGCGCGGACGGCATCTACGACATCAAGGGTCGTGGCGACAACCGCAAGCTGGAGTTCAAGAGCTACTACAAGATCCCGCGCATGCAGTCCGACACCGAGAACTGCGTGGCCCACAACGGCTCGCTGATCCCGGTGCCCGGCCGCGACATCATGGTGCAGGGCTGGTACCAGGGCGGCGTGTCGATGTACGACTTCACCGACTCGAAGAATGCCATCGAAATCGCCTTCTTCGATCGCGGTCCCGTCTACGCAGACAAGCTGGTGATCGGCGGCTACTGGTCGACC
>DATMCA010001722.1:0-3616 GCA_035559015.1 Umezawaea sp.
CGGCGTCCAGCAGGACACGTCGCAGCCGCCGTCGTGGACCACCTACCTGGCGACCGACGACGTCGACGCCACCGCCGCCAAGGTCGAGAACGCCGGCGGCCAGATCCTCGTGGAGCCCTCGGACGTCCTCGGCCAGGGCCGCATGGCCATCGCCCTCGACCCGGCGGGCGCCGTGTTCGGGCTCTGGCAGTCGGGCGAGCACACCGGCGCGCAGATCGCGAACGAGCCCGGCGCGGTCGCGTGGAGCGAGAACATGAGCCACGACTTCGAGGGCAACAAGAAGTTCTACGCCGAGGTGTTCGGTTTCGCCTACGACGACCTCAGCTCCGGCGACTTCCAGTACTCGGCCGCGTCGCTCGGCGACGAGGCCGTCGCGGGAATCGGCGGCGCGTTCCCCGAGGCGCCTTCCTCGTGGGTGACGTACTTCTCGGTCGCCGACACGGACGCCGCCGTGGCGAGGATTTCCGAACTCGGCGGTCACGTGATCCTGCCGCCCTCGGACAGCCCTTACGGGCGGTCCGCTCTGGTCAGCGACGACCAGGGCACGGTGTTCGCGGTCATCGCGAACTGATGGTCCCGAAAAAGCCGCGTCCGTCGAAAGGCGGACGCGGCTTTTCGCATTCCACGAAAGGCCTCTAGTCCTCCACCCGACGGCGCTGGTGTTCGACGACGTCGTTGAACATGCTCTTGAACTGGGCGTAGGCCTCGGTGCCCATGCGGCGGGCGTGGCGGCGTTCGAGGGCGGCCACGAACGTGTCGGCGGCGCGCATCTGGTCGAGGCCGCGTTCGGTGGGGCAGATGAGCTTCGCGCGGCGGTCGGCCGGGTCGGGGCGGCGTTCCACGTAGCCGAGGCGTTCGAGTTCGTCGACGACGGTGCCGATGACCTGCTTGTGGACGCCCGACAGCCGGGAGAGGTCGGTGGCGCGGACGCCGTCCTTGTCCAGGTAGGCGAGCACGGAACCGTGGCGGGGGTGGAGGTCGGTGAAGCCCTTCTCCGCGAACGTCGTGAACATCTCCCGCTGGAACGCGAACAGGAGCCTCCCGGCCAGGACGCCGATGTCGGGTTCGGCGGTCGTCCGGTCGGTGCGCGTGCCCATGCCTGGTCCCCTCGGTGTTCCCGGTTCTCGACTGTCAAGTCTAGTTGTCCGCCCTTCTTGTTACCGTCCGGTTCGCGTTCGCCGGCGAGGACCCTGTCGTCGTGGAACTCTGGCAATCCACTCGGGAACGAGGACAGGAGGTGTCCGCGATGCCTCCTAGGCTCGTTCCCGACGGACCAGCGGAAAGAAGGCGGACACGATGACCGGCACCCTCACCACGGGCGAACGAGCGGACCTGTTGGAGACGTTGGCCAAGCACCGGTTCTTCCTGCGCAACACCACGCGCGGGCTGACCGACGAGCAGGCCGACTCGCACCCGACCGTGAGCGCGCTGTCCCTCGGCGGGTTGATCAAGCACGTCGCCTCCACCGAGGCGGCCTGGGCGCGGTTCATCCTCGGCGGCGCGGCCCTGATGGAGCGGGACGCGACGCCGTGGGACGAGCAGCACCGGATGATGCCGGGTGAGACCCTGGGCGGACTGCTGGAGCAGTACGAGGAGGTCGCGCGCAAGACCGACGAACTGGTCGCGACGCTGCCCGACCTCGACGTCTCGCACCCGCTGCCCGTCGCGCCGTGGTTCGAGGCGGGCAAGTCCTGGTCGGCCCGCCGCGTCCTGCTGCACCTGATCGCGGAGACCTCGCAGCACGCCGGGCACGCCGACATCCTGCGCGAGTCGATCGACGGCGCGAAGTCGATGGGCTAGAACGCCGGCGGGGTGGTCCGCCACGCTTCGAGCGCGGGCTTGAGGCCTTCGGCGAGCAGGGGCAGCCGTGGCACGAGCGCGAGGCAGGCGACCACCTGGATGAACCCGGCGGCGTTCATGAGGGCCAGCACCTCGCGGTTCAGCGTCGGTAGCCCCCGCGCGGCGGCGGCCTCGTCGTACGCGGCCTCGGCGGCCGGGCCGATCATGGCGAGGTCGCGTTCGACCGGGCCGCTGGTGACGAGTTCGAAGTCCGCGTGCAGGTCGCCGTGGACGGTCGGGACCAGGTTGTACGGCGGCGAGTCGCCGTGCACGGTCTGGACCACCACGTCGGGGAACGCCTTCGCGAAGCCCTCGCGGGAACCGACGACCGGCTCCAGGGCCGCCCACTCGCGGCGGGCGCGGTCCAGGTCGGCGGCCTCGACCAGGTCGGGGCGCGATTCCAGGAAGTCGAGGCTCTCGGTGATCGTGTGGTCGAACGAGGACAGGAACGGCAGCTCGCCGGGGTGGTCGCGGAGCGCCGCGTGCAGCTCGACCGTCGCGGCGGCGTTGTGCGCGTAGTCCGGCTCGACGTCCTCGCGGACCTCGACGAACTGCCAGAACGTCATGGAGAAGCCGTCGCGCTGGACCGGTTCGCGCGGGACGAGCGGACTCGGCGGGATCACCGGGAAACCGCGGTCGGCCAGCCGGCCGACGACGGCCAGCTCGCCGCGCTGGCGGCGGTCCTGGGCGGCGAGGTCGGCCTGGAACGACGGCGGCAGGACCGTGGGCACCCGGACGACCACCGGCGAGGGCGCGAGGTGCACGACGACGGAGAACACGTCGTGCAGGATCTTCGGGTCCGTCACCTCAAGACCGAGGTCGCGGCCTGCCCCGACGGCCGCCGCGAGGGCGCGGGAGGTGCGGGCGGCCAGCTCTTCGGGCGTCGAGATTCCGGGCATATCGCCCATCCTGCCATCGGGTCCGAGCCCGACGCCTCCCAATAAGCAGGCGGGGCCGTTCGCTTCCTCGAACGGCCCCGCCACCCACTAGATCTGCGGGACCTCGGTCACGGTCCGGCCGTTCAACGGCTGGGTCGCGCGGGCGTTGCCGCTGGTGAACAAGCCCTGGAAGCGGTTGATGGTCGCCTGCGACACGGTCAGCTCGCCGGTCAGGAACCACTGCACGCCCTCGGTGAACGGCGCGGTGGTGAGCGAGCCGTTGTAGCGGAACGTGGTGTGGTTGCGCGGCAGCAGCGAGTTCAGGTTGACGTCCTCGACCTCGACGTTCTCCCCGCACTCGGGCGCGAGCTTCGCCAGCACCCTGTCCACGGTCGACAACGCGCCCGCGCGCAGCGGAACGCCGATCACCAGGAGCTTGCCCGCGGCGCTGCGGTGCACGAAGTGCATCTCCATCGGGTCGGAACGACCCTGGAAGCGGTGTTCGGACGGCGTGTGGAAGTGGAACTGCTCCAGCTCGTACCGCACTCCGGCCACCGTGACGTGGGCCGCGCCGGGCGTCACGTTGGCCTCCTCCGTCTCCTCGTGGTGGCGGGTCGTGCAGCCGGTAGCGCTGGCCGCGTCCTTGCGGACGTACTCCAGTTCGAGGTCGGAGTGCCCGTAGGAAATGTTCAGCCGCGGCTGCGAGGGGTCGACCCTGATCGAGCCGATCGTGACGTTGATCGGGCTCTGGGTCGGCACCTGCGACTGGGCGGTGCCCGCGCTCGTGGACACGAAGGTGACGGCGAGCGCCAAGGGCACCAGGACTGCGAGGAGACGGCGTGGTGACACAGGGAAGCCTTTCGGAGGACGAAAGGACCGGGTCAGCCCTTTCGAACATT
>DATMCA010001723.1:0-7233 GCA_035559015.1 Umezawaea sp.
GCAGCGTCCTCTCCGGTCGTGTCTCCTACCTGTTCGGGCTGGAGGGGCCGGCCGTCACGGTCGACACGGCCTGCTCGTCGTCGCTCGTCGCGCTGCACTGGGCCGTGCAGGCCCTGCGCTCCGGTGAGTGCGACCTCGCGCTGGCCGGCGGCGTCACCGTCATGGCGACCCCCGACACGTTCGTCGACTTCTCCCGCCAGCGCGGCCTGTCCGCCGACGGCCGCTCCAAGGCCTATTCCGAGGGAGCGGACGGCACGGGCTGGTCCGAGGGCGTCGGCATGCTGCTGGTCGAACGCCTGTCCGACGCCAGGAAGAACGGGCACCAGGTGCTCGCCGTCGTCAAGGGCAGCGCGATCAACCAGGACGGCGCGTCCAGCACGCTCACCGCTCCCAACGGGCCGTCGCAGCAGCGGGTCATCAAGCAGGCCCTGGCGAACGCCGGTCTGTCCACTTCGGACATCGACGTGGTCGAGGGCCACGGCACGGGTACGCCGCTCGGCGACCCGATCGAGGTCCAGGCGCTGCTGGCCACCTACGGCCAGAACCGGGAAACCCCGTTGCTGCTCGGCTCGCTGAAGTCCAACATCGGCCACGCCCAGGCGGCGGCGGGCGTCGGCGGTGTGATCAAGATGGTGCAGGCCCTGCGCCACGGGGTCGCGCCCAAGACGCTGCACGTGAGCGCACCGACCTCGCACGTCGACTGGGCTTCGGGCTCGGTCGAGCTGCTCACCGAGCAGCGCGAGTGGCCGAGCGCGGGACGTCCGCGTCGGGCGGCGGTGTCGTCGTTCGGCATCAGCGGCACCAACGCCCACACGATCATCGAACAGGCACCAGAAGCGGACCGGCCCGTCGTGGAACGGAAGCGGTTGCCGCTGGTCCCGGTCGTGCTGTCGGGCAAGACCCCGGAAGCCCTGAAGGCGCAGGCGGAACGGCTGCCGGAAGCCGATCTGCTCGACCTCGGGTTCTCGCTGGCCACCTCGCGGGCCCGGCTGGAGCACCGCGCGGTGCTCGTGGCCGAGGACCACGACGACCTGACCCGGCAGCTGGCGGCGTTCGAGCCGACGGCCGCCGCCCAAGGCGGACGGCTGGCGTTCCTGTTCACCGGACAGGGTTCGCAACGGGCCGGCATGGGCCGTGAGCTGTACGACGCGTTCCCGGTGTTCGCCAAGGCGTTCGACGAGGTCGCCGCGTTGCTGGACGTCCGGCACGACTCGGTGGACCGCACGGAGTTCGCGCAGCCCGCGCTGTTCGCCATCGAGGTCGCGCTGTTCCGCCTGGTCGAGTCGTGGGGCGTGCGACCGGACTTCCTGGCCGGGCACTCCATCGGTGAACTGGCCGCGGCCCACGTCTCCGGGGTGCTGACCCTGGAGGACGCGGCCGTGCTGGTCACCGCGCGGGGCAAGCTCATGCAGGCCCTGCCGTCCGGCGGCACGATGGTCGCGTTGCAGGCCACCGAGGACGAGGTGCGACCGCACCTCACCGACTACGTGTCCATCGCGGCGATCAACGGACCGACCTCGCTGGTCGTGTCCGGTGCCGAGAAGGCCGTGGACGAGGTGCTGGCGCACTTCACCGACCGGAAGTCCAAGCGGCTCACCGTCTCGCACGCGTTCCACTCGCCGCTGATGGACGACATGCTCGACGAGTTCTTCGTGGTGGCGAAGGGCATGGCGTTCAACGCGCCGAGGATCCCGATCGTCTCCACGCTGACCGGCGCGCTGGCCACCACCGAGGAGCTGTGCTCGCCCGAGTACTGGGTGCGGCACGTCCGCGAGGCCGTGCGGTTCGCGGACGCGGTGCTCACCGCGATGGCCGCCGAGAGCACGACCGCCGAGCTGGTGCCGTCGCTCCGCAAGAACCGACCCGAGGCCCGCACGCTGCTCCAGGCGCTGGGCAAGGTGCACGAACTGGGCGTGCCGGTCGACTGGGCCGCGTACTTCGCGGGCAGCGGCGCGCAGCGGATCGACCTGCCGACGTACGCGTTCCAGCACGAGAGGTTCTGGCTCGCGGGCGACCCGGCGGCGATCGCCGTGGACGAGGTGGACGCCCGGTTCTGGGCGGCCGTGGAGAACGGGGACCTGGAGTCGATCAGCTCGACCCTGGACCTCGACGGCGACCGACCGCTCAGCGAGGTGCTGCCCGCGCTGTCGTCGTGGCGTCGCTCCCGCCGCGATCGGTCCACAGTGGACGGGTGGCGCTACCGGGTTCGCTGGGAGCCGGTGACCACCGGAGGAGCGGCCACCGGCCGCTGGCTCGTCGTGGCGCCGGAGAACGGCCACGACGCCACGCTGCTCGCGGGCCTGACCGCCCGTGGGATCGAGGTCGTGCCGGTCGACGCTTCGACCGACCGCGACCTGCTCGCCGAGGAACTCATCACCGCCGGACCGGTGGACGGTGTGCTGTCCCTCGCGGGTGACGCGCTGTCGACCGTGGTCCTGGTGCAGGCCCTCGGCGACGCCGTGGTCGACGCGCCGCTGTGGTGCGTGACCCGTGCCGGTGTGTCGACCGCCGACGAGGACGTGGACCCGGCGCAGGCCGGGCTCTGGGGTCTCGGCCGGGTCGTCGCGCTGGAGCACCCGAACCGCTGGGGCGGCCTGGTCGACGTGCCGTCCACCCTGGACGACCACGCGCTGGACGCCCTCACCGCCACCCTGGCGGGCACCGAGGACCAGGTGGCGATCCGCGGGGCCGGGGTCTTCGGCCGACGTCTCGCGCACGCCCCGGCCGAGGACGGTGCCGCGGAGTGGACGCCGAGCGGAACGGTCCTGGTCACCGGCGGTACGGGCGCTCTCGGCGGGCACGTGGCCCGCTGGCTGGCCGGTGCGGGCGCGGAGCACCTGGTGCTCACGTCCCGCCGCGGGCCGGCGGCACCCGGAGCGGCCGAGCTGACGGCGGAACTGGAGGCGCTGGGCGCACGGGTCACCGTGGCCGCCTGCGACGTCTCCGACCGGGACGCGGTCGCGGAGCTGCTGGCCGAGCACCCGCCGACGTCCGTCATGCACACGGCGGGCGTGGAACTCTTCCAGCCGCTGGAGGACCACGACCTGGGCGAGTTCGAGGCCGTGCTGTCCGCGAAGGTGGCCGGGGCGAGGAACCTGGACGAGCTGGTCGGGGACGTGGACGCGTTCGTGCTGTTCTCGTCCATCGCCGGCACGTGGGGCAGCGGCGGCCAGTCCGCCTACTCGGCGGCGAACGCGGCGCTCGACGGCCTGGCCGAGTCGCGGCGAGCCCGCGGCCTGGCCGGAACGTCGGTCGCCTGGGGCCCGTGGGCCGACGGCGGAATGGCCGACGGGGACGCGGCGGAGCAGCTGCGCCGACGAGGTGTCAAGGTGATGCCCGCCGAACAGGCCGTGGCCGCGCTGCGCACGTCCCTCGCGCAGCGGGACACGACGATCACGCTGGCCGACGTGGACTGGGAGCTGTTCGCGGCGGTGTTCACCGCGGCCCGGCCCAGCCCGCTGCTCGGCGACCTGCCGGAGGTCCGCGACGCGGCCGCGGAGGCGCCCGCCGAGCCGGAGCAGTCCGACCTGGTCAGCCGCCTGACCGGCCTCGGGGCGAAGGAACGCGACCGGATGCTGCTGGACGTGGTCCGGACACGGGTCGCCTCCGTCCTCGGGCACGCCGGGATCGACGCGGTCCAGCCCACGCGGGGCTTCAGCGAGCTGGGCTTCGACTCGCTGTCCGCCGTCGAGCTGCGCAACACGCTCGGCGCGGCGACCGGTCTGACCCTGCCCGCGACGCTCGTCTTCGACTACCCGACGTCCGCCGCACTGGCCCAGTTCCTGCGCGGCAAGCTCGCGCTCGACGAGCAGGCGTCGACGCCCGTGCTGGACGAACTGGGGCTCCTGGAGACCGTCGCGGCCCGCACGGAACTGGGGGAGCAGGACAAGGTAGGGGTGGTCGCCAGGCTCCAGGCGCTGCTCGCCAAGTACGCGCCCTCGGGTGAGGCCCCGAGCGTCGCCGAACAGCTCAACACCGCTGATGACGACGCCATCTTCGACTTCATCGACAAGGAGTTCGGAGTGTGAGCGAATTGCTCTCACAATCGCCTAAGGGCACCTGTTTTCCCAGCTCGGAGGGGTGAATGGGTAGGGGTCACCTAGGGGGCCGTCAGGGGTGTCATCCCTGACGGCCCCTCGTTAGTTTTCGAATCAGTGGTCTGTCGGAAGTGCCGGAGACGTGCTGGTTTCTGTGAAGAGGTGGCGTTGAATGTCCAACGAGCAGAAGCTTCGTGATTACCTCAAGCGGGTGACCGCGGACCTGCACAACACGCGCCACCGTTTGCAGGAGGTGGAGGAGAAAGGGCAGGAACCCATCGCCATCGTCGCGATGGACTGCCGTTTCGCGGGTGGGATCGGTTCGCCGGAGCAGCTCTGGGACTTCATCGTCGACGGCCGCGACGCGATCGTTCCGTTCCCCACCGATCGCGGCTGGGACCTGGAGAACCTGTACCACCCGGACCCCGAGAACGAGGGCACCTCCTACATCACCGAGGGCGGCTTCGTCGACGGCGCCGCCGACTTCGACCCCGGCTTCTTCGGCATCTCCCCGCGCGAAGCGATCACGATGGACCCGCAGCAGCGGTTGCTGCTGGAGACCGCGTGGCGCACGTTCGAACGCGCGGGCATCGACCCCCAGTCCCTCAAGGGCAGCCGCACCGGTGTGTTCACCTCCACCAACGGCCAGGACTACTTCTCCGTCGTCACCGAGGGCGACTTCGCCGGTCTCGAAGGCCACATCGGCACCGGCACCGCGGCCAGCATGGTGTCCGGCCGCCTCTCCTACACGTTCGGCCTCGAAGGCCCCGCCGTCACCGTCGACACCGCCTGCTCCGGGTCGCTGGTGACGCTGCACCTCGCCGTCCAGGCGCTGCGCAACGGCGAGTGCGACCTCGCGCTCGCGGGCGGCGCGACGATCATGTGCACGCCCGGCGCGTTCATCGACTTCAGCCGCGCCCGCGGCCTGTCCGCCGACTCCCGCTGCAAGTCGTTCGCCGCCGGTGCCGACGGCACGGTGTGGGGCGACGGCGTAGGCCTCGTGCTGGTGGAACGGCTGTCCGACGCCCGCCGCAACGGCCACCAGGTCCTCGCGGTCGTGCGCGGCTCGGCCGTGAACCAGGACGGCGCGTCCAACGGCCTCACCGCCCCCAACGGTCCGTCGCAGCAGCGCGTGATCCGCAAGGCGCTCGCGAACGCCGGACTGTCCCCTGTGGACGTCGACGTGATCGAGGCCCACGGAACCGGCACGAAGCTCGGCGACCCGATCGAGGCGCAGGCGCTCATCGCGGCCTACGGCCCGGAGCGCGAGCGTCCGCTGCTGCTGGGCTCGGTGAAGTCCAACATCGGCCACACGCAGGCCGCCGCCGGTGTCGCCGCGATCATCAAGACCGTCCTCTCCCTCCAGCACGGCGTCATCCCGAAGACGCTGCACGTCGACTCGCCGTCACCGCAGATCGACTGGAGCTCGGGCGCGGCCGAGCTGGTCACCGAGACCCGCCCGTGGCCCGAGACCGGTCACGCCCGCCGCGTCGGCGTCTCCTCCTTCGGCTACAGCGGGACGAACGCCCACGCGATCCTGGAGCAGGCGCCAGCACTTGAGGTCGAGGCCGCCGAGCGCCACGAGCTGCCGATCGTGCCGGTGGTGCTGTCGGGCAAGACGTCCGAGGCGCTGCGCGAGCAGGCCGCGAACCTGGTCCCGTTGGTGGAGCAGGGGATCGACCTCACCGACCTGGCCTTCTCCGCCGCCACCACGCGGGCCAACCTGGAGCACCGGGCCGTTCTCGTCGCCGACGGTCGCGAAGACCTCCTCGCCGGTCTGGCCGCCCTGGCCGACGGCACCACCGCACCGGGGCTCGTGCGGGACGAGGCCGTGATCGGCCGCACCGCCGTGCTGTTCACCGGCCAGGGCTCGCAGCGGATCGCGATGGGCCGGGAGCTGCACGCCGCGTTCCCGGTGTACGCCGAGGCCTACGACGCCGTGTGCGCCCACCTGGATCCCCGCCTCGCCGAGGCGATGGCCGACGCCGACCTGCTCAACCGGACCGAGTTCACCCAGCCCGCCCTGTTCGCCGTCGAGGTCGCGCTCTACCGGCTGGTCGAGTCCTGGGGCGTTCGGCCGGACTTCCTGGCGGGCCACTCCATCGGTGAACTGGCCGCCGCGCACGTCGCCGGCGTGCTGTCGCTGGCCGACGCCGCCGCGCTGGTCACCGCGCGCGGCAAGCTGATGCAGGCGCTGCCGACCGGCGGCGCGATGGTGGCGTTGCAGGCCACCGAGGACGAGGTCCGGAAGCACCTGACCGACCGCGTGTCCATCGCCGCGGTCAACGGGCCGAGGTCCGTCGTCATCGCGGGCGACGAGGACGCGGTCGACGTCGTCGTCGGCGAGTTCGGCGACCGGAAGTCCAAGCGGCTCACCGTGTCGCACGCGTTCCACTCGCCGCGCATGGACGGCATGCTCGCCGAGTTCCGCACGGTGGCGGCCGGTCTGTCGTTCCGCGCCCCGATGATCTCGATCGTCTCCACGTTGACCGGCAAGCTCGTCACGGCCGAGGAGATCACCTCGCCGGACTACTGGGTCAAGCACGTCCGCGAGGCCGTTCGCTTCGCCGACGCGGTGAAGACCCTGGAAACCGCCGGTGTGGCCACGTTCCTGGAGCTGGGCCCGGACGGAGTGCTGACGGCGATGGCCGCCGAGAGCACGACCGCCGCCCTCGTCCCGGCGCTGCGCAAGGACCGCTCCGAGGTGCGGAGCATCGTGTCCGCGCTGGGCGCCGTGCACGGCCGTGGCGTGCGGGTCGACTGGTCCGCCTACTTCGCGGGCTCCGGCGCGGTCCGCGTCGAGCTTCCCACCTACGCGTTCCAGCGCGAGCGCTACTGGCTCGACGGCACGAAGTCCAAGCAGGACGTGCGATCCGCGGGCCTCGGGGTCACCGACCACCCGCTGCTCGGCGCGGTGCTGCTCTCGCCCAACGGCGAAGCCCTGTTCACCGCCCGCCTCTCCCGGTCCGCCAACGCCTGGCTCGCCGATCACGTGGTCGCGGGCAACGTCATCGTGCCCGGTACCGCCCTGGTCGACCTCGCCATCCGCGCCGGCGACCAGCTCGGCTGCGGCCACCTCGACGAGCTGCTGCTCCAGGCGCCCCTGGTGCTGCCGGAGCGCGGCGGCGTGATGGTGTGCGTCTCGGTGTCCGAGCCGGACGGCTCCGGCCGCCGCCCGGTCACCCTGTACTCCCGC
>DATMCA010001724.1:0-6881 GCA_035559015.1 Umezawaea sp.
CACCGGCCGCGGCCTGCGTGTGGCCGAGGTTGGACTTGATGGAGCCAAGCAGCAGCGGGGTTTCCCGGTCCTGGCCGTAGGTCGCGAGCAGGGCCTGGGCCTCGATCGGGTCGCCCAGGGAGGTGCCGGTGCCGTGCGCCTCGACGGCGTCGATGTCCGAAGTGGACAGACCGGCGTTCGAGAGCGCCTGGCGGATGACCCGCTGCTGCGACGGGCCGTTGGGAGCGGTGAGGCCGTTGGAGGCGCCGTCCTGGTTGATGGCCGAGCCGCGCACGATCGCGAGGACCGGGTGGCCGTTGGCGCGGGCGTCGGAGAGTCGTTCGACGAGCAGCATGCCCGCGCCCTCGCCCCAGCCCGTGCCGTCGGCGTCGGCCGAGAACGCCTTGCAGCGGCCATCGGCGGCGAGACCGCGCTGGCGGCTGAAGCCAATGAACGTGCCGGGCGTGGCCATCACCGTGACGCCACCGGCCAGGGCCAGCGAGCACTCCCCCGAGCGCAGCGCCTGAACGGCCAGGTGCAGGGCCACCAACGAGGACGAGCACGCGGTGTCGACGGTGACCGCCGGGCCCTCCAGGCCGAACGTGTAGGACACGCGGCCGGAGATGACGCTGCCCGAGCTGCCGGTGCCGAGGTAGCCCTCGATGCCGTCCGGCACGGACCGCAGCCGCGACGCGTAGTCGTGGTACATCACGCCGGCGAACACGCCGGTCCGGCTGCCGCGCAGGGTGTTCGGGTCGATGCCCGCACGTTCGAAGGCCTCCCACGAGGTCTGGAGCAGCAGGCGCTGCTGCGGGTCCATCGCGAGGGCTTCCTTCGGGTTGATGCCGAAGAACGCCGGGTCGAACTCGGCCGCGCCGTAGAGGAACCCGCCTTCGCGGGAGTACGACGTGCCCTGGTGGTCGGGGTCCGGGTGGTAGAGGTTCTCGACGTCCCAGCCGCGGTCGGTCGGGAAGCCGCCGACGGCGTCGCGGCCGTCCTCCAGCAGCGTCCACAGGTCCTCGGGGCTGGTGACACCGCCGGGGAACCGGCAGCCGATGCCGACGATGGCGATCGGCTCGTCGTCGGTCGCGTTCGTGCGGACGGGGCCGGTGACCTCGGCGACCGTGCCGCCCAGTTCGGCGCGCAGGTGCTCGACCAGCGCGATCGGGGACGGGTAGTCGAACACCAGCGTCGCGGACAGCCGCAGGCCGGTCGCGGCGGTGAGCCGGTTGCGCAGCTCGACGGCGGTCAGCGAGTCGAAGCCCAGCTCGCGGAACGAGCGGTCGGCCTCGACGTCGGCCGCGTCGGCGTAGCCGAGCACGTCCGCGGCCTGGCCGCGCACCAGGTCCAGCAGCAGCGCGTCCTGCGCGTCGGCGGTGAGACCGGCCAGCCTGGTCAGGAGACCGGCGTCGCCCGTGGCGGCGGAGGCCGCGCGGCGGGGCGTGCGGACGAGGCCGCGCAGCAGCGGGCTGACGGTCGTGCCCGCGAGGGCGGCGGTGTTGAGGTGCATCGGGACGACGACCGGGTTGCCGGTCGACGCGGCGAGGTCGAACAGCTCCAGGCCTTCGGCGGTGGACAGGGCCGTGACGCCGCCGCGGCTGAGCCGGTCGGTGTCGCCGGTCATGCCGCCGTTGTCCTCCCACAGGCCCCACGCCAGCGACAGCGCGGGTTCGCCCTGGGCGACCCGGTGCTGGACCAGCGCGTCCAGGTAGGCGTTGGCGGCGGCGTAGTTGCCCTGGCCCGCGTTGCCGAACGTGCCCGCGGCCGAGGAGAAGACCACGAACGCGGACAGGTCGGCGGTCAGCTCGTGCAGGTTGTGGACCGCGTCGACCTTGGGGCGCAGGACGGTGTCCACCTGCTCGGGCGTGAGCGAGGTGATCGTGGCGTCGTCCAGCACACCGGCGGTGTGCACGACGGCGTTGACCGCGCGGTCGTCCAGGAGGTTCTTCAGCGCGGCGCGGTCGGCCACGTCGCAGGCGACGATCTCCACCGACGCGCCGAGGGCGACCAGTTCGTCGCGCAACGCGCCGGCACCGGGGGCGTCCGGACCGCGGCGGGAAGTCAGCAGCAGGTCGCGGACGCCGTAGGCGGTGACGAGGTGCTTGGCGAAGACCGCGCCGAGGCTGCCGGTCGCGCCGGTGACCAGGACCGTGCCGTGGAAGGTGAGCCGCTTGTCCGGGTTGGACGCGGCGCGGGCGAGGCGGGGTGCGAACACCTTGCCTTCGCGGACGGCGACTTCGGGCTCTCCGGAGGCGACGGCGGCGGCCACGTCGACCGTGCCGTCGTGGTCCACCAGCACGAAGCGGTCGGGGTTCTCGGTCTGCGCCGACCGCACCAGGCCGCGCACGGCGGCACCGGCCAGGTCGGTCACGTCCTCGCCGTTCACGGACACGGCGTTCTTGGTCAGGAACACGAGGCGCTCGGTGGCGTGGTCCTCCGCGAGCCAGGTGCGGATCGAGGACAGGGCCTGGTGCACCGAACCGGAGACGCTGTCGGCGGTGATCTCGGCGACCACGGTGTCGACGTCCTCGGTGCCGGTGACCGGGATCCACTCGACCTGGTAGAGCGAGCGGGCGGCCGTGGAGCCGAGCTGGTCGGGGGTGAACTCCCGCAGCACCAGCGAGTCGACCGTGGCGACCGGTGCGCCGGTGGCGTCGGCGATCTCCAGCGCGACGCCGTCGGTACCCGTCGGCGAGACGTGGACGCGGAGGGCGGTGGCGCCGACGGCGTGCAGCGAGATGCCGCGCCACGCGAACGGGAGCCGGGTCTTGCCGTTCGACGCGCCCAGAGACAGCGAGTGCAGGACCGCGTCGAACAGGGCCGGGTGCAGGCCGAAGCGGTCCGCGGCGGCGTCGAGCGCGACCTCGGCGTACACGTCGTCGCCCTTGCGCCAGGCGGACCTCAGGCCCTGGAACGCCGGGCCGTACTCCAGGCCCGCCGTGGCGAGGGAGGTGTAGACGTCGTCGACGGCAACGGCTTCGGCACCGGCCGGCGGCCACTCGGTGAGGCTGAAGGAGGCCTGCGGCGCCTGCGGGAGCAGGGTTCCGGTGGCGTGCCGGACCCAGGTCTCGTCGTCGCCCTCGGGCCGCGAGTGCACGGTCAGGGCGCGGCGGCCGCCGGCGGCGGGCTCCTCCAGCGCGAGCCGGAGCTGAACGGCGTCGTGCAGGGCCAGCGGCGCTTCGAGGGTGAGTTCTTCCAGCAGGTCGCAGCCGACCTCGGCGCCCGCGCGGAGGGCCATCTCGACGAACGCGGTGCCGGGCACCAGGACCGTGCCCGCGACGACGTGGTCGGCGAGCCAGGCGTGCGTGGTGACGGACAGGCGGGCGGTGAAGAGCTGGCCGTCGGGCAGTGCGACGGCCGCGCCGAGCAGCGGGTGGTCCGCGTCGCCTTGGCCGACCGAGGTGACGTCGCCGAAGGCGAACCCGGCCGTGGGCCAGTAGTTCTTGCGCTGGAAGGCGTAGGTGGGCAGGTCGACCCGGCGGCCGCCCTTGAGCAGTCGCGACCAGTCGGCGTCGGCACCGGCCGCGTAAGCGTTGCCAACAGCCGTGAGCAGGGTGGCGAGTTCGGGGCGGTCCTTGCGCAGCAGCGGGATGACGGGCGCGTCGGCCATCGCGGCCAGCACGCCGTCCGGGCCCAGCTCGACGAACGTCCTGACGCCCTGGGCTTCCAGGGTGGTCATCGTGTCGGCGAAGCGGACCGTGCCGCGCACGTGGCGGACCCAGTACTCCGGGTCGGTCACGTCGCCGAGCAGGGCGATCTTCGGCTCGTGGAAGGTCAGCTTCGCGACCACGGCGTGGAAGTCGTCCAGCATCGGGTCCATCAGCGGTGAGTGGAACGCGTGCGACACGCTGAGGCGCTTGGACTTGCGGTCGGCGAACTGGGCGATGACCTGCTGGACGGCGGTTTCGTCGCCCGCGACGACCACGGAGTTCGGTCCGTTGATGGCGGCCAGCGAGACCGACTCGGTGAGGTGCGGGGTGACCTCGTCCTCGGTGGCCTGGAGGGCGACCATCGCGCCGCCGGTCGGCAGGGCCTGCATGAGCTTGCCGCGGGTCTCCACCAGCAGGGCGGCGTCTTCGAGGGACAGCACACCGGCCACGTGGGCGGCGGCGATCTCGCCGATCGAGTGGCCCGCGAGGACGTCCGGGGTCATCCCCCAGTGCTCCAGGGTGCGGAACAGGGCGACTTCCAGGGCGAACAGCGCGGGCTGCGTGACGGCGGTCTGGTCGAGCGCGTCGGCGTCGGTGCCGAACACGATGTCGCGCAACGGGAGGTCGAGGTGGGCGCGGACCTCGTCGAACGCGCGGGCGAACACCGGCACCGAGTCGTACAGCTCGCGGCCCATGCCGAGGCGCTGGGAACCCTGGCCGGTGAACAGGAACGCGGTCTTGCCGGTCGTGGTGGTCGACTCGCTCCGGCCGAGTGCGGCCAGGTCGCGCAGGGCCTGCTCGCGGTCATGGGCGACGACGACCGCGCGGTGCTCCTGGTTCGAGCGGCTGAGCAGCGAGTGGCCGACGTCCAGGAGGTCCAGCTCCGGGTGGGCTTCGACGTGCGCGGCGAGCGCGAGGGCCTGACCGCGCAGGGCGGCGGGCGTGCGGGCCGAGAGCACCAGCGGACGGGGGAAGTCCTCGACCTGCTCGGTCTCGCCCGTCACGACCGGTGGTTGTTCGATGATGACGTGGGCGTTGGTGCCGCTGATGCCGAAGGACGAGACGCCCGCGCGGCGCGGGCGGTCGACCGACGGCCACGGGCGGGCCTCGGTGGTCAGCTCGACCGAACCGGCGGTCCAGTCGACCTCGGAGGTGGGCGCGTCGACGTGCAGCGTCTTCGGGACGACGCCGTGGCGCATGGCCTCGATGACCTTGATGATGCCCGCGACACCGGCGGCGGCCTGGGAGTGGCCGATGTTGGACTTGATGGAACCCAGCAGCAGCGGCTCCGAGCGGTCCTGGCCGTAGGTGGCGAGGAGGGCCTGGGCCTCGATCGGGTCGCCGAGCTTGGTGCCGGTGCCGTGGGCTTCGACCAGGTCGACGTCCGAAGTGGACAGACGGGCGCTCGCGAGGGCCTGCTGGATCACCTTGCGCTGGGCCGGGCCGTTGGGTGCGGTGAGGCCGTTGGACGCGCCGTCCTGGTTGATGGCCGAGCCGCGCACGATGGCGAGGACCGGGTGGCCGTTGCGCTCGGCGTCGGACAGGCGCTCGACGAGCAGCATGCCCGCGCCCTCGGACCAGCCGGTGCCGTCCGCCGCGCCCGCGAAGGACTTGCAGCGGCCGTCGACCGCGAGGCCGCGCTGACGGGAGAAGCCGACGAACGTGGCCGGGGTCGCCATGACCGTGACACCGCCCGCGAGCGCGAGCGTGCACTCACCGTTGCGCAGCGCCTGGACCGCGAGGTGCAGGGCCACCAGCGAAGACGAGCACGCGGTGTCGACCGTGACGGCCGGGCCTTCGAGCCCGAACGTGTACGACACGCGGCCCGAGGCGAGGCTGCCACCGGTGCCCAGGTAGCCCTCGACCTCGTCGGTGCCGCTCTCCACCACGGACGCGTAGTCGTGGTACATGATCCCGGCGAACACACCGGTCCGGGTGCCGCGCACCGACGTCGGGTCGACGCCCGCGCGCTCGAACGCCTCCCACGTGGTCTCCAGCAGCAGGCGGTGCTGCGGGTCGAGCGCGATGGCCTCCTTCGGGCTGATGCCGAAGAACGCCGGGTCGAACTCGGCGGCGTCGTGCAGGAAGCCGCCGTCGCGCACGTAGCTGGTGCCGGGGTGGTCGGGGTCGGCGTTGTACAGGTTCGCCAGGTCCCAGCCGCGGTTGGTCGGGAAGCCGGTGACCGCGTCGGCGCCCGACGCGACCAGGTTCCACAGGTCCTCGGGGGTCGAGATGCCGCCGGGGTAGCGGCAGGCCATGCCGACGATCGCGATCGGCTCGTCGTTGGCGAGCACGACGGTGTCGGCGGCGGTCGGCGTCGCCGCTCCCCCACCGAGTTCGGTGCGCAGGTGCTCGGCGAGCGCGGCGGGCGTCGGGTAGTCGAAGACCAGCGTGGCGGGCAGGCGGAGGCCGGTGTGGCCGTTGAGGCGGTTGCGCAGCTCGACCGCGGTGAGCGAGTCGAAGCCCAGTTCCTTGAACGCCAAGCCCGGCTCGACGTCGTCACCGGAGCCGTAGCCGAGGACCTCGGCCACGTGGTGGCGGACGATCGTGACCAGCTCCGCGCCGGAGACACCGGTCAACGCCGAGGAGGTCGGGACCGGGGCGGTGCGGGCGGACCGGCGGGTCGGGCGGACCAGGCCGCGCAGCAGCGGGGAGACGACCGGCTGGCCGCCGAGGACGGCCGTGTCCAGGTGCGCGGGCACCTGCACCGGCAGCTCCGAGGCGAACGCCGCGTCGAACAGCGCCAGGCCTTCGTCCTGGGTCAGCGGCCGGACGCCCATGCGGGTCATCCGGTCGACGGTGGCGTCGGTGAGGGTCGCGCCCATGCCGCCGGTCCCGGCCCACAGGCCCCACGCGAGCGAGAGGCCGTGCCGGCCGGTCGCGCGGCGGTGGCGGGCCAGGTTGTCCAGGACGGCGTTGGCGGCGGCGTAGTTGGCCTGGCCCGCGTTGCCGAACGTGCAGGCGGAGGACGAGAAGAGGATGAACGCCTTGAGGTCGTGGGTCAGCTCGTGCAGGTTGAGCGCGCCGTCGACCTTGGGCCGCAGCACGCCGGTGATCTGCTCGGGGGTCAGGGCGTCGATCACGCCGTCGTCCAGGACGCCCGCGGTGTGCACCACGGCGGACACGGGGTGTTCGGCCAGCAGCGCGGCGAGGGCGTCGCGGTCGGCGGCGTCGCACGCGGCGACCGTGACCGTCGCGCCCAGGGTCTCCAGCTCGGTGACGAGGTCGGTCGCGCCGGGCGCGTCCAGGCCG
>DATMCA010001725.1:0-7280 GCA_035559015.1 Umezawaea sp.
GTTCGGCGTTCTTGACCAGTTCGGTGAGGTGGTCGCCGCCGATGCCGAACTGGTTGGGCTCACCGCGCTGGTCGACGTTCGCGGTGTCACCCGGGACGCCCTCGATCTTCGACTCGCTGGTGATCTTGTTGAACGTGTCCAGCGGGACCAGGAACGACCGGAGCACCGGGCGCTTGATGATCGAGGGGTCCTCCAGGTCGGGCCGGCCGCCGTCGCTGTGCTCGTACTTCGTCAGCCACTGCAACGCCCGTTGCGGACGGCCCGCACCCGCCCACAGCGGGCCGTCACCCTTGCCCGTGGAGAAGGTCAGGTCACCGGTCGCGGGGTCCTGCTGGATGTCCTTCCACCGCGACGTCGGCTTGCCGTCGACGTCCGGCGTGATCGTCTGGGGGTTGACGATCGCCGTGTAGACCCGGACCTGGTGGCGGCCCGCGATCGTCTCGATCTCGAACTCGCCGCGGTGCACGGTCTTCAGCACGCCGTCGTGCCGGATCGTGGTCGGGCCGGGGTAGGACACACCGGGCCGTCCGATGTGGACGTTCTCCTTGGTCGCGTGGTACCGGGCGTCGCCGCCGGGCTTGCCGTTCTCGACCACGTGCACCGGGACACCGGTGACGGGACCGTGCGAGGTGAACCCGCCGTCCGCTCCCAGCACGTGCACCCGCACGTCCGCCGCGGCGGCCACCTGGTCGAGCGTGGCCGACGAGGTCGTCGCCGCGTTGATCTTGTCGACCACGGCCTGTTGTGCGGCGGGCGAGTCCGGCTTCAGCGTGGCGGCGATCGAGTTGACCAGGCTGGTGTGCGTGTCGACGGCCGGGACGGCGTCCGCGTAGGCGCCCTGCACGTCCAGCGCGTTCTGCTGGTCCGCCGTGACCGGCGGCTGGGACGCGGGCGGCGGCGCGTTGGGCGGGGCCAGGGGCGAGTCGACCGACGCCGATGGCGGCGCGGCGTTGGGCGAGGCCAGCGCGTCCGCGCGGGTCTCGATCAGCCACAGGTTGCGCGGTTTGATCTCCATGGTCGGCGAGTCGATGCCCGCGGTCATGGGGCCGTTGTCGGCGACGACCCGGCCCTTGCCGTCCTGGTGCTGGAAGATCGGCTTGGCGGGGCCGGTCTCGTGGTACTCGTCCTGGAGCCCCAGGAAGTGCCCGACCTCGTGCGCGAGCCGCCGGGAGTCGGTGTCCACGGGCCAGTTGAGCTGGTTGGCGCGGCCGTCCGGGTCGGTGATGGCGATGTGGCCGTGGGCGTCCGCGGGGTTGTCGGTGAACTCGACCGTGACGTGCAGCTGGTCGTTGCTGGGCAACCGGTGGCCCTGGTTGAACATGGACTCGACGCCCTCGACCGTGCGCGCCTTGACCGCGTCGACCTGGGCGGGCGTCGCGGAGGTCGACGGGTCCAGGAACACCTTCACGGTGTAGTCCTGCACCTTCACGCCGTCGACGTCGACGGTGCGCCGGTCGTAGGCGATCGGGCCGCGCCACGCCTTGAAGTCGACCTTGCCGGGGGCGATCGTGCTGGTGCTCAGCAGTCCGCCGTCCTCGGAGCGCACGGTGCTGACCGGCGCGGTGTCGCGGGCGGCTCGGATGTCCTGCGAGGACACCGGGTTGTTCGGCCGCGACCAGTCCGCGCTGGGGGCGTCGCTGTGCCGCCAGGACTGGTCGGACAGGATCGGGTGCGGGGCCTGCGGGCCGCTCGCCGTGATCACCGTGTCGGTGACCTTGACCGACTTCGGCGCCTCCGGCGGCACGTAACCCTCGGGACGCTTGAGGTCCCAGTCCACGGTGACGTCGGCGCCGTCGGGACGGCCGCCCTCGGCGATCGTGACGTCGACGGCTCCGTCGAGCTTGGCGTCCAGCGCGGCCTTGACCGCCGGGGCGTTCGCGCCGGAAACCTCGACCTTGGGCGGCAGGAAGCCGCGGTCCGCGCGCTTGCCCACGGACTCGGTGAGGTCGTTGGCGAGGGCGTCGACGGTGGCCGACTGCCGCTCGTCCAACGACGTGCTGCCCGGCGCGAAGTCGAACGACCGCTCCGGTGAGGGGCCGCGCGGGCTGGGCGCCGCGGCGGGGGCCGCGGACGGCGACGGGGTGGCGGTCGACGTCGGGTTGGCGGTCGGCGACGGGGTGGTAGTCGACGTCGGGTTGGCGGAGGGCGACTGGGTGGCGGTCGACGTCGGCGGCGCGGGAGGTGCCGTCGAACTGCCGGGAGCGGGGGCGGGCGGGGCGTTGAAGGCGTCGACCTGCTGGTCGACGGTGGTCTTCGCGTTCCACCACGCCTGCTGACGGACGTCGGCGGCGTTCCTGGCCTGCTCCAGGTCCAGTTCCGCCTGGGCGATCCGGTCGGCGACGCCCTGCTGGGTGTCGAGCGCGGTGTCGAGGTCGGTGTTCGCCTGGTCGAGCAGGCCCTGGAGGCGCTGGGCCTCGTCGCGCGCGGTCCGCAGGTTGCCGTTCTCGGTGTCGAGGGTGTCCTGCGCGGTGTTGAGGTCGGCCACGGCCTTGGCGTGGTCGGCATCGGCCTTCGCGACGGCGTCCGCCGCGGCGTTCACCTCGGCGACGGCCAGGCCCTGGTCGGCCACGGCCTGGTCGAGCTTGCCCTGCGCCTCGGTCAGCTCGGCGGTGAAGCCGTCGAGCCGCCGCTGCTCGATCGCCAGGTCCGCCTTCGCGTCCACGAGGTCGTCGGCCAGCCGCGGACCGACGAGGTCCGGCTGGGCCTGCTGCCCATCGGCCGGTGCGGGGCGCGGGGCGTTCTGATGGGTGTCCAGCGCGGTCTGGGCGGCGTCGACCTTGGCGTTGGCGTCGTCGACGGCGGTCCGCGCGTCGCCGACCCTGGTGGTCAGGTCGTTCACCGCGGTCGTGTTCGCGGTCACGGCCCGGTCGGCGCCTGCCTTGGCCTCGGCGGCGAGGGCGGCCCGGTCGGCCGCGTCGTTCTGCGCCCCGACCTGGTTGTCGACCTCCGCGTTGGCGTCCGCGACCCCCTGCGCCGCGGTGTCCACGGTGGTCTGGAGGCCGGGGATCGTGTCGGTGACGGCCGTGAGGTTGTCGTCCGCCGCGGTAGCGGCGTTCTGCCGGGTCTCGACGTCGGTGTTCGCGGTGGCCAGGTCGGGGGCGAGCTGGTTGATCGTGTCGTCGGTGGTGTGCCGGACGTTGTCGGCGGCGACCTCCGCGTCGCGCCAGGCCTTCGCGGCGTCCTTCACCCCGGTCTGCGCGGTCTCCAGCGCGGGCGGGAGCGGCTTGCCGAGCGCGGTCTCCACCTCCGGCGCGGGCATGCGCACCTGGGCGGCGCCGGGCACCGCCAGGTCGACCACGCCGACGCGGCCACCGCCGAGGTCGGCGACCACCCGGTACTCGACGTCGTAGGTGACCAGGCCGGAACGGCCCTGGGGCTTGAGGTTGTTGACCTTGTTGTCGGTGGTGCCGCCGGACGTGGCGGAGCTGTCCTCACTGGCGTGCTTGCCCTCGACGCCACCGGTGGAGAAGCCGACGTCGGGGTTCTTGGACGTCACGCCGCCGGTGGCCGCGCCGATCGAGAAGTCACCGGTCTCGGTGTGCTTGGACTCGCTGGAGGAGGTGGTGACGGTGGTCTTGGGGTTCTCCAGGTTGACGCCGTCGCTCAGGCCTTCGAGCCGGGGGTTGACCAGCTTCGCGTAGACCTTGACGTTCGCGTGCTGCCCCTTGGTCAGCGCGGCCTCGTGCAGGCCGGGGACCTCCAGCGCCCCCTTGAGCATGCCGGGGAGGTTGGGCTGCAACGACTCCGTGCTCAGGCCGGACTGGAGGGTGTTCATCGAGCCGGTGCCCTTGCCGGTGATCCCCTGGTTCGCGCCCGCCGCGGTCAGCGCGCTGACGGCCGCGTTCTGCAACGCCTGCGCGCCGCGCAAGTTCTCCACCGACGCGGACGGCGGGAGCACGGCGGGGGCGGCCGTCGGCGTCGCCGGGTTAGGACTGGTCTGCCAGGCGTTCGCGGTGGCGGGAGTGCCCTGCGCGGCCGGGCGGGGCGTGGGGGTCGAGGTGAACGCCGCGGTGTTCGCGGGCGTCGCACCGCTGATCTTCTGGTTGTCCGCCAGCAGTCGCACGGACATGTCCTGCTGGGTGCTGGAGGCCCGGCCGACGACCTGGTTCCCCTTCTCCGCCACCAGTTCGAAGGTGACCGGCACGTTGTACTTGACCGCCGGACCACTGCCGGCCCGCAGGTGGCCGTTCTGCTCGGTGGTCGAGTCGGTCGTGGAGTTGGAGTGCGCCTGGCCGATGTTGGCGGCGACGGCGGCTCCCGCGGAACCGGAGATGTTCGGGTTGCCGGTCGCGGGCAGACCGGTGCCGGGGACCTTGACGCCGACGCCCCAGGCGGTGCCCCTGCCCTGGCCCTGCGAGATCTTGGCGGTGCCGGTGGTGGTGTGCTCCATCTCGACGCCGTCGTTGACGACGCCGTCGAACGCGGGCGCGCCGAGGGTCGCCTTCAGGGTCACCTGGTAGGTGTCCTTGCCGAACACACCCGGATCGTGGACCAGCAGCGGGACCCCGCCGTCGAGGGCGCTGTCCATGAGCGCCTTGACGCTCGCCTCCGACGTGAGGTCGGTGAGGCGCTGGAGGTTGTTCATCGAGTCCTTGAGGACCGACGGCGGCATCAGGTCCGCCCCCAGGGCGCCGAGGTTGGCGCGCAGGTCGGGCACCAGGCCCGACAGGTTCGGCACCTTCTCGACGAGGCCCAGGCCCAGCGCGCCCGGCTCACCGGGCTTGAGCGTCGCGGGCGGGTTCATCGTGCCCATCGGCGGCGTGGTGTGGTCGGCCCTCGGGGGCAGCAGACCCATACCTCGCGCGGTGTCCTCGCTGACCCGGACGAACACCCCGCCCGGCAGCGTGACGACGGAGGCCGAGCTGCGCGGCGTGCCGCCGTAGAGGGTGTTGCCCGAACGGCTCTCCCCCACCACGGTGATGTCGGCGTCGAGCTGGACGAGCACGGTGCGCCCACCGGCCGGGGTGACCCGGTTGCGGTCGACGCTGCCGCCGATCTCGTTGGCCTCGGTCGACGACTTCGACCACGGCGTCCACTTCGCAGTGGCGCCGATCGCGCCCGACCCGGTCGCGCCGCTGGACGGCTTCATCGGCGTGTTGATGCCGACGCTGAGGTCGACCGACTGGGCGCCGGTCTTGCTGTCCCCGGCCTTGAACCCACCGGTGGTGGCGTTCTCGGTCGCGGTGTCGTCCGAGATGGACACCAGCTTCGGGTTGTTCAGCGCCACGGACATGCCGACGGCGCCGGTGCGGTCGGTGACCCGGCGGCCGTACTTCATGCCGCCCTCGGTGACGCCCTTGTCGACCAGGGTGCGCAGGTTGGCCTTGATGCTCTCCGGGCTGAACAGCTTGTCGATGCGGTTGCGCGCGTCGGTGCCCGGCACGCTCAGCGCCGTGTCGCCGTTGGCGGCGGCATTGAGCGCCGCGATGGCCTGGTTGCGCACGGCCTCGGTGTTGGCGACCGCCTCGACGTGCAGCCACGGTTCGACCGCGGGCTTCGGCGAGGTGAGCATGGTGCTGATGGTCGTGTTCGGCGGTGCCGCCGCCACGGTGGCCGCGCCGGGGGCGAACACGGTCGGGTCGGACTTCAAGGCCGAGCTGTCGGACACCCAGAGGTTGACCTTGCCGGTGATCTCCGGCAGCCGAACGGCGCCCGCGGGCGCGGGCTGGGCGGTGGTGCCGGTCTTCGCGACGGTGGTCGGCGCGGGGACCTTCAGGAACGGCGAACCGGGCGTGACCCGCTTGACCCACGAGCGGTTCTGGGTGAACTTCGTGACCTCGATGTCGAACGCCACGTCGTGCTGGAACAGCTGGGAATTCGGGCTGCCGACGTTGAGCGCCGTGCTGTTGACCGTGGGCCCGGCGGCGTTCTTGGTCGAGGTCGAGCTGTTGTACTTCGCGCCCGCGGTGGGAGCGGGGCTGGCACTGGTGTTCCCGGTGGTCGACGGGATGACGACCTTGCCCTCGACGCCCGCGCTCCAGCCCTTCTGCGTGGTGGTGGAGCTGTCCAGCTTGGGGCCGGTGGATGCGGCGCCGCGGACGTTGCGGGCGTCGGCCTGACCGAGGTGGGTCCCGTTGGTCACCCTGGCCTTCACCGTCACGTTGACGTACTCGTTCGTCGCCAGGCCCTGCTTCTTGAGCTGGATCTGCACGCCGGGTCCGAGCAGGCTGTCCATCTGGGACTTCAGCGCGGTCGGCGACAGCTCCGTCGCCAGCTTGCGCTGGTTGGCCATCCGGTCGGCGAGGTCGGAGGCGTTCTTGCCGATGTCGCGCGGGTTGCTGTTCGGGTCGGCGAAGCTCGGCAGGAAGCTGTCGAAGCCGGGCAGGCCGCGCAACGCGGTCTCGACCTGGCTCTGCACCTGGTTGGCGGGGGCGAACTCGCCGACCTTGACGTTGCCCGCCGCGGCGGCCGCGGCCAGGTACGGCGGGGCGAAGCGCGGGGTGGGCGTCGGGGTGGCCAGGTTCGGCGAGGTGCCGGACGGCACCTGGAGGCCCGCGCTGCTCGCCTCGGGCACGCCGAGGCGCATATAGCTGGTGGCGGGCACGGTGATCGTCGCCCCGTGCGGGGTCTGGATCTCCAGGTTCACCGTGACCTTGTAGAGGCCGGTGTCACCCTTGATCTGGACGCCGGTCTTCACCGACGAACTGGTGCCCGCGTTCGAGGACTCGGTGGTCTTCGCCGAGTACCCCGCGGTGACGCCCGCCGTGCCGCCGACCTGGTTGGGCGCGACCGCGCCGCCGCCGACGCCCACGTTGACGTCGAACCCGCTCTTGGTCGACGCACCCACGCCGGTGCTCGTCGCGGTCGACTCGTGCAGGCGCAGCACGGTGGAGGTGTTGGTGCCGACCAGTTCCGCGCTGACCGGCGTCGCCTTCATCCGCACCACGCCCGCGCGGCTGCCGTGCGGGCTGACCAGGTCCGGCGACACGACCCAGCCGTTGAGGGCCGGGCCGAGGTTGTCGCGGATCGTCGTGGGGTCCAGGAAGTTCTGCAACGCGGTGCGGCCCGGCGCCCCGAGCCTGGTGATCGACGGGTGCAGCTGCGCCGCGACGTTCGCGAACGCCACGTCGGTGTCCAGGTCGACCACGGCCTCCGGGGCCGGGTGCTCCAGCGCCGCTCCCCAGCCGTTGGCCGGGACGACCGGGGTCGCGGCCACGGTGGGCGGCGTGATGGTGGAGAGGTCGTCGGGGATGTGCAGCGTGACGTCCACTGTGGACGCCGGAGTCGTCGTGACGGTGACGGGTGCGCCCACCGGGTTGTTCTGCGCGTCGGTCAGCGAA
>DATMCA010001726.1:0-6668 GCA_035559015.1 Umezawaea sp.
GCGTCCACGGGCCGAACATCACCACCAGCACGGCCACCGCTCCGGCGGCGACGGCGGTGTGCACGGAGACCTTCCACCCCCACCCGCCCGGAACCGGGGCAACGAACGTGATCGCGACCCCGACCACCGCGCTCAGCAGCATCGACTGCACCAGCGCCACCACCCGGTGCGGCGCGTCGCCCAGCACCAGCGCGGCGACGCAGACGCCCAGCGACAGCACGCAGGTCAGCAGGGGGATCAGCCGGCCTTCCCGGTTGGTCACGTGGTGCCCGTGCCAGCGGCCGCGCCGGGCGCCCAGCACCACCACGACCATCGGCAGCAGGGACGCGGTCACGCCGATCACCAGGCCCCACAGCACGGACGGCACCACGCTGCGGGTCACGTGCCACGTCACCAGGCTCGGCAGGCTGAACACCAGTACCCACGGCGCGAACACTTCCGTCACTACACGGGCGAGCAGCGGCGGCGTCGGGGTGACCATGGCGGGAGCGTAAGTCGATGTGGTACTGGACGAACCGAGGACGGCCAATCATCACCGGTTGGGGTGAAGAACAGTCCACTGGCGACAGTTCGGGGGACACTGATTCGTCACAGGGGCTTGTCCAGCACCAGCGCGCTGTAGCGGCACGGGGAGATCAGGGCGGTCCGGTGCGCGTCCACGAGCCGGACCAGGTGCCGCCAGTCCGCTGTGGACAGGTCGGCCAGGGCCGGCCGGTACCGGCACGCCGCCCAGCGTCCGGCGCGGGTGGACAGGACCCGGCTCAGCACCGGCGCCGCACGGCCGTAGTGCGCCAGGGCGTGCGCCGTCCAGTCGTGCACCGCGCGCACCTCGAAGCCGAGGTCGGCCGCCGTGGTGAGGTACCGGTCCAGCGGTTCGAACTCCTCGAAGTGCCAGGTGGCGCGGACGAGCCCGGCCGGGTCGAGCGCCTCGATCGTCGTGGGATCGGGGTCCCGCCAGGTGAAGTCCACCAGCACGAGCCGACCTCCGGGCCGCAGCAGCCGGTGGGCCTGGGCCAGGAACGCCCGCCGACCGGCCGCGCCGAAGTGGAACGCGGCCTCCAGGCAGTGGACGCGGTCGAGCGCCCCGTCGGACAGGTCGACGCCGCCCGCTTCGGGTGGCGGCGCGGTGACGTCCACGACGGCGAACCGGGCCTCGTGCCCGAACCTCGTCCGGGCCTCCGCGACCTGCTCGGGCTGGATGTCGACGCCCAGCACCCGGCACCCCTGCCGCGCCAGCCACGCCGTGGTCAGCCCGCGCCCGCAGCACGCGTCCAGCACGACCTCGCCCGGCCGCGCGTCGAGCAGCGCGAGCGACCGCCGGACCAGCCTGCGCTGGAACCTGCCCAGGCCGCCCAGCGCCAACGGCAACGTCGGCCAGGTCACGTAGCCGACGTTGACCAGGTCACCCCACCCGACCTGGCCGAGCACCCGGAAGAGCACGCTGTTGTCGTTGTAGGAGTCGGCGATGCCGTCCGTGCTCACTGGCGCTTCCTCCACCCGGTCGCTGCGACCAAGTGTGCGGCACCCGGCGCACTCCCACACGTCGTCCCGCCACCGGCTACGTCCGACCGGTCGGGGCCAGGAGCCGGTCCAGGTGGTAGTCCACGGTCCGGCGCACCTGGGCGGTGGTGCGGCGGCCGTGGAGCAGGTCCAGGCCGAGGCCGGTGACACCCGCGACGAGCAGGTCCGCCTCGTGCGCCGCGTTCCACGGCGAGCCGGTCCCGGCGATGAGGGCCGCCACCAGGTCCTCCAGCGGGTGGGTGTCGTCGAGGAAGACCGCGGCCAGCGCGGGATCCGCGAGGCTGCGGGCGTAGTAGGCGGTGAACACGCGCAGCGCGGAGCGGCGCTCCTCGTCCAGGGGCAGCAGCTCCTCCAGGGTGGCGCGGAGCAGGACCCGCGGGTCGGACGCGTCCCGCAGCGCCCGGATCCGGGTGGTCGCCCGGCGCTCGTTGTCCCGGTGCAGCATCCGCAACGCCGTGACCAGCAGGTCGTGCTTGCTGCCGAAGTGGTACTGGACCACCCGCGTGGAGACACCGGCCTCGGCGGCGATCTCACGGGTGGTCGCGCTCTCCAGGCCGCGTTCGGCGGCGATGCGCCACACCGCCTCCACGACCTGGCGACGCCGAGCGGACGCTTCCGCCGGCGGAGGTTCCTCCGGCGGCAGGGGCGGGTTCTTCCGCCGGCGGTACGCCTTGGCCTGGCAGGCCCGCGAGCAGTAGACCGGGCGACGGCCGCGACCGGGGGAACGCACCGGGTCCCGACAGACGCGGCACGTGATTTCATCACGCATCCCGGCACGCTATCAAGGAGAATGTGTGATGAATAGCCGATTTACTCCAGCGGACAAAGGGTTCTTCCGTCACACCGTTGATACGTTCGTATCCACCCGAGGAGAGGATGAACGGTGGACGAGGCGTGGTACCGGTTCGGCATGGTCGTCGCGCTCTTCCTGGGCGTGTGGGAAGGGCCGATCGCGATCATCTTCCGGGCCTTCACGGACAAGGGGCCGAACCCGCTGGTCGCGGCCAACCACCTCCCCAGCCCGTGGTGCTACGCGGTGGCGGTGACGGCGGCGGTCGTGGCGTTGGGCGTGATCGCGTTCCTCGACGCGCGGAGGAAGCGGGCGTTGGCACGCCGGTCGGACCAGGAGGCGAGGACCGGGTAGGTCCTCCGGGGGCGGGGCTCCAGCCGACCCCGGCCCGGCGCTGCTCGCGCCGGGCCGGGGCACTCCGCTCGGTCAGCCGGATCCCTAGCCGAAGTTCACGTCACTGCACCACATGTAAGCCTGGTCCAGGTGCGAGGCCTGCCAGATGGTGAACACGACGTGGTGCCCGCGGTAGGCACCGGAGGTCTGGACGTTGAACGTGATGTCCTTGGCCGGGGCGTACCTGCCGGTCTGCGTGATCAGGTCGAGGTTGCCCCAACCGAGCCTCTGGGTGGTCGGGTCGTACCCGTTCTTGCTGACGTAGACCCGGATGAAGTCGGCTCCGTGACTGGCCTGGTCGTACAGGTGCATGGAGAAGCTGCTCCCGACCGAGGTGGTCTTCCACTGGCCGGGGGTGTTCAGCGAGTTGTTGCGCGAGAGGGCGTTGCTGCACAGCTGGCCGTCGGGGGTCAATCCCTGGAAGTTCCCGCCGAGCCCGTCCCGCAGTGCGCTCATCCAGTTCCACATGGTGTCGGCGTTGGCCTGGAAAGCCTGCCAGCACATGGGGTCCTGCTGCTGCATGGCGGGATTCGTGTGCTGGTTGCCCCAGGTCTGCCAGCACTGGTAGGCGCGGGTAGCGGGGCCGACGATGGTGCCGTGTGCCGAAGCCGTCGGGGTCAGGACGAACGTGCAGGCGAGGATGCTGACGATCAGCACGATGACGCTCCGCCGTCCGGTGGCGGACGAGGAGGTGCAGGGCATGCGCATTTGGTTGAGCCTCCATTCTCCGTGATCGAGCAACAGCGATCGATGTGGGAGCGCTCCCGGAAGCATCACGAGACTATACGTCACCCTGCGAAACTTCAACGACACTTTGCGTGATGATCGCGGCCGACCCCGTCGGCCTGGGCCATTCCCCGTGACCTGTCCCGCCTCGCGGGGAAGCCGCCGCCACACCCTCTCGACGAGGACGTGGCACGGCGGTCGCAAGGCTGGAGCGAGGAGAGCGGCGGTACCGAGTCCGCCCGAGGACGAATTCCTGGAGTAGGAGGAAGTGCCGCCATGGCCTCGACACGGTTGACGTCCGGGAACCCCGCCAGGTGCAGGTGCGGCCAGAACGCGGACCACGTCCCGTCGTCGGCGCGCGAAAACGACCGGCGGCGCCACGCGGCCAGGACAGCGTGAACCCCACCGACAGCAGGGCGGAATCCAACCGGCGAGCCACGGCCGCCCCGTCTCCCGCGGACGCGTCCTGTTCGGTACGGACGCGTGCCCCAGCGGTCGAGCCCGGAGCCGACAAGTCCTCTGTGGACTCGGTAGGTCGAGGCGTCAGCCGACGCCGAGCTTGCCGGCGAGCCTGGTCACGAATCCCCCGACCTCCTCCGGGGACCGGTCCGGCAGTCCCCACACGGCCTCCGTGACACCGGCCTCCTCCCAGGCCGCGAGCAGTTCGGCGGTCGGCTTCGACGTGGCCAGCACGTGCACCTCGGGCGAGCCCGCACGACCCGCCGCGGCCCACTCCTCGTGCAGCCGCGCGATCTTCCCCGGCACGTCCCGCTCGGTCGGCGTGGTCATCCAGCCGTCGGCGTTGGCGGCGATCCAGGCCAGCGTCCTGGGTCCGCCACCGGCGCCGATCACCAGCGGGATGTGCCGCTGCACCGGCTTGGGGTACGTCCAGCAGGCCCCGAAGCTCACGAACTCGCCGGCGTAGGACGCCTCCTCCTGCGTCCACAGCGCCCGCATCGCCTCGACGTACTCGCGCAGCACCGTGCGCCGCTTCCCAGCGGGCACATGGTGGTCGGCGAGTTCGTCGGTGTTCCAGCCGAACCCCGCGCCGAGCGTGACCCGGCCGCCCGACAGGTGGTCCAGCGTCGCGATCGTCTTCGCCAGCGTGATCGGGTCCGACTCCACGGGCAGCGCGACCGCGGTGGCCAGGCGGATGCGGCTCGTCACGGTGGCCGCGGTCGCCAGGCTGACCCAGGGGTCGAGCGTGCGCAGGTAGCGGTCGTCGGGGAGCGTCCGGTCGCCGGTTCCGGGGTGGACGGCCTCCCGCTTGACCGGGATGTGCGTGTGCTCCGGGACGTAGAAGGTGTCGAACCCGGCGTCCTCGGCCGCCTTCGCCGCGGCGCTCGGCGTGATTCCCCGGTCACTGGTGAACAGGACGATGCCGTGCCGCAAGGAGTGCCTCACCTTCTCGTGCACCGCGGCGCCGCGACAGCTGTCCGGAGTGGACGGTCCGAGGCGGCACCCACTCCCCCAAACTAGAACATGTTATCGTTTTGGTCAACGGCCCCCGACCGCGCGCGTACCCCCGTCGACTACGCCGCGAGGATGACGGACCCGGAGGTCATCCCGACGCGGTACCGGAAATGCCCCGGCCGACCGACGTGCCCGCTCCTGCGGCGCCCCTAGCGTTGTCGACGCCCGACCGGGACGACACAGGGGGAACGACCATGGTCCACCGCTTGATCCTGCACGGCGCCGCCGCCGTCGCCGGACTGCTCACCTTCACGGCGTCCGCGGCGTCCACGCCCGCGACCGGGCCGCACCTGCCCAGGCCGACCGGCCGCCACCCGGTCGGCACGACGTCCCTGCACCTGACCGACACCTCCCGCCCCGACCCCTGGGTCCCCGACGCCGGGGCGCGGGAGCTGATGGTCACCCTCTGGTACCCGGCTTCACCGTCGAACGGCAGGCGAGCCCGGTACATGACAGCCGCCGAGTCGGAGCTCCTGCTGGCGTCCGGCGGCATCACCAGCCTCCCGCCGGACGTGCTGAGCACCACGCGGACCAACGCGGTCGAGGACGCCGCACCCGTGGGACGGCGGCACGGCCTGCCGCTGGTCGTGCTCTCCCCCGGCTACACCAAGCCCCGCGCCACGCTCACCTCGCTGGCGGAGGACCTCGCGAGCCACGGCTACGTGGTGGCCGGGATCGAGCACACGTACGAGAGCGTCGGCACGAGCTTCCCCGACGGGCGGGTCACCACGTGCGCGTCCTGCGAGGTCCCGCACGACCAGGCGTTCTGGGACGGGCTGGGGGCGAGTCGCGCGCTCGACGTCTCGTTCGTGCTCGACGAGCTGACCGGTCCGCACCCGAGGTGGCGCGGCGCCGGGCTGCTCGACCCGAACCGGATCGCCATGGCGGGCCACTCCGCGGGAGGCGCGAGCACCATCCCCGCCATGCTGGCCGACCCGCGGCTGCGAGCCGGGATCGACGTCGACGGCACCACCCAGGTCCCGATCCCCGACAGCGGGCTGCCCAGGCCGTTCCTGTTCCTGGGCAGGCAGGCGCAGTACACCCCCGGCACCGGTGGTGCGGCCGCCACCTGGGAACGCGACTGGGCGCACCTGACGGGCTGGAAGCGCTGGCTCGTGGTCACGGGGGCCGTGCACGCCTCGTTCACCGACCTCGGCCTGCTGTCCGAGCAGCTCGGCTTCGACATCGGTGCCGACCTGCCCGCGACCCGCGTCTCGGCGATCACGCGCGCCTACGTCGGGGCCTTCCTCGACGAGCACCTGCGCGGCGAGCCGCGCCCCCTGCTGGACAGGCCTTCACCCCGCTACCCCGAGGTGGGGTTCTGCTCCGTGGAGACCAGGACCTGCGAGTAGCCCGCCCGGTCAGCCGCGCGGACGGGGTCGGATCAGGCCGTTGCGGGCGGCCCGGCGCAGCAGCACGGTCGTGGGCACCAGGCACACCAGCAGGGCCATCAGGCTGGCCTCCGGGCCGAACGAGCCACCGGTCACCACCGACGCACCGGACAACGTGGTGCGCAGCAGCCCGTTGGGCACGTCCTCCGACCCGGACACCGCGATGCCGAACACGCCGGCGTGGGTGAAGTTCCAGGCGAAGTGCAGGCCGATCGGGAACCACAGCGACCGGGTCGCGGTGTACGCGGCGGCGAGCATGGTGCCGCCGGTGAGCGCGATCGCCATCGCGCCCCACGGGGTGGCGTTGACGTTGACCAGGTGCGTCGCACCGAACAGCAGCGAGGACACCACCAGGGAGATCACCGTCCCGGTCC
>DATMCA010001727.1:0-2321 GCA_035559015.1 Umezawaea sp.
GGTTCGGCGCAGGTGGCGGTCGTAGCCGCCGGTCCGCAGGAGGTGGGCGAACGCGGCCTGGTGCAGGACGTCGCTGCCCATGTCCTCGTACCGCTTGCGCCGGATCATCTTGTCCCGCAACGGTTCCGGCGCGACCATCCAGCCCAGTCGGAGGCCGGGGGCGAGGACCTTGCTCGAACTGCCCTGGTACACGACGCGGCTCGGGTCCAGGGCCTGGACGGCGCCGACGGCGGGGCGGTCGTAGCGGTGTTCGGCGTCGTAGTCGTCCTCGATGACCAGGCCGTCGACGTCGCGGGCCCACTTGATCAGCGCGTGCCTGCGGGAGGGGTGCAGCACCACGCCGAGGGGGAACTGGTGCGCGGCCGTCACGTGCACGGCGCGCGTGCCCGAGGCCGCGAGCAGGTCGACGCGGATGCCGTGGTCGTCGACGGGCACGGTGACGACCGAGAGCCCGTGGGAGCGCAGCATGTCGAGCACGCCGAAGTGGCCGGGCGTCTCGACGGCGATGCTGGTGTGGCCCTCCGCGACCAGGGTGCGGGCGAACAGCGCCAGGCCCTGCGCGGAGCCGTTCGTGAACACCACGGCGTCCGGTTCGGACACCACGGCCCGCACGCGGCCCAGGTAGTCGGACAGCTCGGCGCGCAGCGCGGGGTGGCCTGCGGCGGGCGGGTAGCCCAGTTCCTCGTCGGACAGACCGGCCAGTCCGGCGCGGTAGGCGGCGATCCACTCGGCGCGCGGGAACGCGCTCAGCGCGGGCACCCGCGGGTGCAGGTCGTAGCGCCAGTGCGGCGGCGCGTCGGGGAGCCGCCCACCGCCGGACGGCCAGCCGCCCGCGGCGGTCACGGTGGTGCCGGAACCGCGCTTCGCCGACAGGTAGCCCTCGCCGACGAGCTGCGCGTACGCGGCCGTGACCGTGCCCCTGGAGACGTCGAGCTGCTGGGCCAGGTCGCGGCTGGACGGCAGGCGGGTGCCGGTCGTGAGCCTGCCGTCGCGGATGGCGTGGCGGAGTTCGGTCTCCACGGCCCGGCGTCGGCCGCTCAACGCGGGCAGCAGCAGTTCTCGATAAGTGGACCAGTTGCGGGCCATGGAAGTGGAGCTTAAACCTGGGCCACCTGGCGGGCACGCTGTCGGCATGACCAGTCGACTCGCGGTCGCCTCCGGGGCGTCCGCAGCCATCATCGTCGGGGCTTCGGTGCCGGTCACCGGCATGCTCCAGGACTACCCGCTGCTCACCGGCCAGGCGATGCGGTACGCGCTGAGCGGGCTCGTGCTGCTCGCGTGGACGTACGCCCGCGGCCAACGGCCGGTGCCGCCGAAGCTCGGCGACCTGCCCGCGCTGCTGGCGCTCGTGGCGTTCGGGATGCTCGGGTTCAACGCCGCCGTCCTGCACGCGCAGCTCTACGCCGAGCCGGGTTTCGTGGCCGCGATGCTCGGCGGCACGCCGGTCGTGCTCGCGCTGGCCAGTCGGAAGCGGTCCGCGGTCACGGTGGCGGGCGCGGGGATCGTGGCGCTCGGCGTGGTCGTGCTGTCCGGCGGTGGCGCGTGGCGCGGACCCGGACTGCTGCTCGCGGCGCTGGCCCTGGCCGGTGAAGCGGCGTTCACCCTGTTCGCGATCGGCGTCGTGCGCAGGCTGGGCGGGGTGGCCGTGGCGACGTGGACGTGCCTGATCGCGGGTGGTGTCGGGGCCGTCGCGGGCACGTTCGCAGGCGGCTGGCAGGTGCCGACGGCCAAGGAAGCCGTCGCACTGGTGACGTTGGCCGTCGTGCTGACGGCGGTCGCGTTCGGGCTCTGGTACTTCGCCGTCGGCAGGCTCGGCGCGGACCGCGCGGGTGTCCTCATCGGACTGATGCCGATCTCCGGGCTCGTCGTGTCGGTCCTGCTGGGAGCACAGGACTTCAAGCTGCTCGGACTGGTGGGCGCGGCCGTCGTCGCGGTCGGCTGCGTCGTCGGCCTGTCGGCCGGCCGGGCGCGACCACGCGCGAGCACGGTGGGACAACCCGTGCCCGCGCCGTGAGTCAACGGCCTCCGCGAGCCATGTGCAGCACGTCGAGAGCGGCGTCGAGCTGCTCCTCGGTGAGCTTCCCCGGCACGTGGCCGCGTTCCAGCACGACCTCGCGGATCGTCTTGCGCTCCTTGAGGGACTGCTTCGCGATGGACGCGGCCTCCTCGTAGCCGAGGTAGCGGTTGAGCGGCGTCACGATCGACGGCGACGACTCGGCCAGCTCGCGGAGCCGTTCCACCTGCGGCTCGGTGCCCGCGATCACCTTGTCGGCCAGCAGCCGGGCGACGGCGGCGAGCAGGCGGGCGGACTCCAGGACGTT
>DATMCA010001728.1:0-3998 GCA_035559015.1 Umezawaea sp.
TTCCAAGCTCCGACCTGACTGGGAATGGAACCACAACCCTGACACCAACGGCTTTACCGTAAACAACGGTCTTACCCTCCGAACTGTCACCGTCACCAAGGATCTGTACCAAGCCCGCAACACCCTCACCCACCGCATCCAGGGCCCGACCTCCACCGGCACAGTGGTGCTGGACCTGTCAGCGATGCGCGACGGCGACCGCACCGGTCTGGCGATGCTGCGCGACCAGTCGGCCTGGATCGGCGTCAAGCGCGACAACGGGCGCAACCGCGTGGTCATGGTCAACGGCCTGACGATGGACTCCGGTTGGCGTACCACGGGAACCGGGACCGAGGTGGCGAGCGCGGACCTGTCCGGCACGAGGATCTGGTTGCGCGCCAACGCCGACATCCGTCCCGGCTCGGGCAGGCAGGCCCGGTTCTCCTACAGCACCGACGGCACGACCTTCACCTCGCTCGGCTCCGGTTTCACGCTCAACAACGCCTGGCAGTTCTTCATGGGCTACCGCTTCGGCGTCTTCAACCACGCCACCCGGGCGCTCGGCGGCGCGGTCACCGTGCAGCGCTTCGAACTCACGACGCCGTAGGCGTGTCCACGAACGGAAGGAGTCCCGGTTGGCGACTCGGTGTCGACCATCTCGCAGGGCATCGACAACGCGTGGCCCGACAACGGCGGCAGGGCTGGAACGGGACGTGGACCGACACCGGGGACGTGGTCCGGGTCGCCAACGCGTCGTGGAACGGGACGCTCGCGACCGGTGGCCAGGCGACCATCGGGTACAACGCGAACTACGGCGGGACGACGACGCCGTTCGCCTCGGCGTCGTTGAACGGCACCGCGTGCACGTGACCCGGTAGCCGCTGGTCCCCGTCCGGTTGTCGTCGGACGGGGACCAGCGCCATCGGGAGGTGCCGCTCAGCCGGTGACGGTCAGGTCGGCGTCGTTGAGGTCGAAGAAGACGTTGCCGACGGCCTCGACCCTGATCCGGCCCTTGTCGGTCCGCACCCTCGGCAGCGTCACGGTCTCGGCGCCGTCGTTGCGGGTACGGGAGGAGAGCACGTGCGGGAACGTCCGGCCGCCGTCGGTGGAGAAGGTGATCCGCACGGCCGTCGCGCCGATCGGGGCAGCGTTCGTCCCGGCCACGTCCCAGGTGATCGTCTGCCGGGAGCCGCCGCGGTACGAGCGGCCGGAGGCCTGCGAGGTCACCAGGAACGGGCCCGCGGTCGGCGCGACGACGAGTTCGGTGTCGGCGCTGCCGATCCCGCCCCCGCCCGGCCTGCCGTCACGGGCGGTGAGTCGGAAGTGGAGGGTGCGGGAGCCGTCGACGCCGACCCAGTCGGCGGTGGGCAGGAACTCCGAGTAGCAGTCGACCACGTCGGCGGGCACGTTGGTGCCGCCACCGGTCTCCGGGGCCGGGGGAGGCGGCGCGGTCGGGCACGTGCCCGTGACCGCGTTGGTGTTCCCCGCCGCGATCTGCGCCAGGTCGGGGAAGACGCGCTTCGGGTCGGTGGTCACGGCGTTCTCGCCGGGGGAGCGGTACTTCAGCGCGTCCGCGTCGCTCACGACGGCCGCGGTGCCGAACAACCGGAACAGCGGGCCGTCTGTCTTGGTGTTGTTCACCAACGACGTGCCGTTCTCCCCGCCAGGGTCGTTCTGCTCCCACAGGTAGGTCACGGTGTCGCCGTCGGGGTCGGAAGCCCTGCCGGTCAGGGCGAACGGGGTGCGCGCCGGGATCGTGTGCCGCTTCGCGGTGGTGACGACGGGCGGGTGGTCGCCGGTGTCCTCGACGCGGTGCCCCTGGTTGACCTGGGGACCGCCCTTGACCGTCTCGCCGACGACGCCGGTCGCCCCGGTGGCGTCGATGCCCAGCGCGGGCACGTCCAGCCCCGCCAGGGAACCCTGGAACGTGACCTGGAAACCGGTGGTGTCGAACGGGGTCGGCCGGTTCACGTTGTCCCCGAGGCCCACGACGTCGACCTGTCCGCCGGCGGGCAGGATCGCCTCCAGGGCCGCCTTGATCGCGTCCTGGCCATAACCGGCGTGGGTGATGGGCGCGGTCCTGCGACCCCGGTAGGTCAGCGTGAACGAGTCGCCCTCGTCGAAGTCCCGCAGGGCCGTGTTCTGCACCTCGTCCTCGTCCCACCTGGTCGACGCGGTGAACGCGCCGATCTCCGTGCGGCTGCGGTGCGAGAAGTAGGGATCGTCGTGGCGCTGGAGGTTGTCCTGCTGGCAGATCCCCGCGTACGACATGATCGTCACCCCGCTGCCCGGCTCGTAGGAGGACTCCGCCACGCGCTGCCCGGTGCCGCACCCCCACTGGTCGCCGTTGAAGGTGTGCTCGGCGCCGAACTGGTGCCCGATCTCGTGCGCCAGGTAGTCCACGGCGAAGAAGTCGCCCGTGGGCGTGGTGATGCCCGTGCAGCCCGCCGCCTTGTCGGCTCCGCCGACGCCCGGCACCCCGGCTCCGCCGCCCCGAACACCCATCGCGACGTGCCCGATCTCGTAGTTGCTCGCGCCGATCAGCAGGCCCAGCACCGTCGCGGCGTGGCCGAGGGTCCCGGTCACGCACTGCGCCATCTCCTCGGGCCGGAAGCACGGGGCCGAGCCGCACGGGCCGTTCGGACCGGTCGCCTCGGCGTCGGTGTTCAGGTTCGTCTTGTCGCTGTCGTTGACCAGCAGCAGCCGGATCGCGGTCTCGTCCTCGTAGAGCTGCGCGATCCGGTTGACCAGGGTCGCCTTGGCGGCGGTCACGTTCTCCGCGCCGACGTACCGCGCGTAGGACGGGTCGGTGATGATCGCGAGGCGGTAGGTGCGGACCCGCACGACCGGACTCGTCGCCGAGGAGTGGGGACTCCGGGCCGTGGGCCGGGACCGTTGTGCCGCGTACTGGAGACCGGCTTCCCGCAGCGGGGCGGCCGGGGTCAGGTCGTGGCCGAAGTAGCTGGCGTACAGGCCCTGGTCCTGGCGGGAGTACGGGTCCACGAACCACTGGCCGCGCTGGGAGCGCACCGAGGCGTGGAAGCCCAGCGGGGTCAGGTCCGCGCGGACCGATGCCGTCGGGTCCTCCAGGCTCCGGCCGGTGAAGGTCCTGATCTCCGGGTGCTTCGCCGCCAGACCCGGTTCCATCACCGGGGTGTCGACGACCGCGAACCGCTCGAACGTGCCCGCGGGCGTCGGCAGCACGACCTCGACGGTGTCCGTTCCGGCGAGGGTGGAGGCCAGCGCCGACCGGTCGAGGGTGAACCCGGCGAACACGGCGGCCCGGACATCGCCCTGCTGGGCCGATCGCGACGCCGGTGCGCCGTTGTCGACCCTGGTCCACGGGTTGTCCGCCGCGGCGGCGGTGCCGGACGTGGTCACCAGCGCGCCCGCCGTGGCGGCTGCCAGGAGCAAGGTCAGGACTCGGCGTGTCGACGAACGTGGTGCCACGAAAGGCCTCCTGTCGAAGTGGGTGCGAAGTCGCGTCACATCCTGGCGATCCACCGCTCGCGGGAGAAGGCCTGGGAGCATTCGGGATCGATCCTTTTTCGCGGACTCGCGGCCGGGCTTCGAACTCGTGTTGGCGTTAACAAGGAGTCGAACTCTCTTCATCCGTTTACGAAAGTGCTTTCGGAGCCTGGCGATGGCTGTCCGACGTTGTGGCGGCACCGTCGTTTTCCTGCGGATTTGGTGTTCCGGCTGGTGTTGTTGGCCTGCGCGAGTGGGTCCTCCAGGTGACGGCGATGTTGCGGTCTTGACGTCGGATGTGACGCAGCTTACCGTCGTGAGCGCTAACATTCGGAAAATACATCGAAAGTTTCGAGTCCGGTCTGCCGTTCGCCCCCGATCACCTTGGAGAAGCGACGTGACCCTGCGCCTGCCCGCCCTGCTCGCCTCCGTGGCACTCGTCCTGGCCGCCGCCTGCACACCCGGCACGGGCGGAGGTGGGGGAGGGGACGGCAAGTCCTTCGAGTTCTGGTCGTTCGCCGCCATCAACCAGAAGGTGTCCGTGGACGCCT
>DATMCA010001729.1:0-6164 GCA_035559015.1 Umezawaea sp.
GATAGCCGCGCACGTGGCCCACAGGTGCCTTCCTCGGTGCTCCGTGCACGATCTCCGGCTCTCCTCCCCCCGCGCGCACCTGCTCGACGAAGAATCCGCACGCCCCTGTTCTCGACCGCTCCCCACCCACGACGCCCCCCGACGATTTGGTCGCCCAAATATCGGGGAATCCGCACCGCCCGTCGTCGCACGAGGAGCGGCTTCGCCTCTACGTTCCGCGACGTACACCGATGCCACGGGTACGACCGGCGCGTCAGGAGATCCCGCACGCACAACCATCGCAGCACTCCCGGTGCCGGACCCGCGGTTTGAACGTCTTCCAGTTCCGGAACTGGATCGCGCCGAACCACAGCGCGGACGCGGCTATGCCCGACAACCCGGTGATCACCCCGAGGGTGATCCACAGGACCTGCGTGGCCAGCCCGATGGCCCAGCCGATCCGGTAGTCCCTCGCGAGGTACGTGCCGAAGCCGCCGAGGATGGGGATGACCCAGCTGAGGATCGCGGTTGCCGTCACGGGTCGAGCATGTCGTCAACGGGCAACGCGCACAGCGTCACCTGACGCAGACGGACCCGCCGCACCTGTGATCCGCACGGCCTCCAGGGCGTCCGTCAGTCGTCGACGACGGCGTACAGGAGCGAGTCGCGCCAGGTGCCGCGGACGAGCAGGTGATCGCGCATCCTGCCCTCGAACCGCAGGCCGACCTTCTCCAGCACGCGGGCCGAGGCGCGGTTGTCCGGGTGGCACGTCGCGCTGACGCGGCGGAGGCGCAGGTGTTCGAAGCCGAACCGCAGCAGCAGGGCGCTCGCCTCGGTCGCGTACCCCCGCGACCAGAACTCGGGGTGGAACACGAACCCGAACTCGCCTCGCCGGTGTTGGGCGCTGGTGACGCCGATCGCCACGGACCCGATGACCCTGCCCGAGTCGGCCAGCGTCGCGGCCAGGGTGAACTCCGCCCGCCGCGGGTCGGTCACCTGCGCGGTGGTCTCCGCCAGGAACGCGCGGGAGTCCTCGACGCTGTTGGGGCCCCACTCGGTGAACCGGGTGACCACCGGGTCTCCGGCGAACGCGTGCACCGCTTCCTCGTCCGTGACGGCGAACTCGCGCAGGACCAGCCTCTCGCCGGCCAGCCGGATACCGCTTCGCGCTCGTGGTGCGGACATGAGGTCCCGCCTTTGCCGTAGCAGGGGTTTGCAGTCCCGCGACGTGCCCGGACCAGTCGCGAGGGGACAGTCTCGCGCACCCGCCGTGCGTCCGGCGACTGCTTATCCACGAACGACACCGGGGCGGTGCGGCGGCACGGATCCGGGCCGGACGGCAGGAGCCGCTGGAGGTCGGCCGGTCACGGCGCGGGTCGCGGTCAGGACCTCGGTGTCGGTGGACGTCAGTCCCGGTGCTCCACCAGACCGCCGCAGCGGGCGATGCCCTCCGCGGCACGGGTCCGCTCGTCGTGGTCACCGGTCTCGTCGGCGATCGCCAGCGCGGCCGTGTGCGCGGCGAGCGCGTCCGGCCGTCCGGCCGCGTGCAACGCCTCGGCCAGCCCGTTGAGCGTGTTGGCCTCGCCGTACCGGTGGCCGGTGGCCCGGAAGATCGCGAGCGCCTCCTCGTGCATCGTGATGGCCTCCTCGGGCCGGTCGAGGCGGACGTGGACCTGGCCCAGGGTGGACAGCGCGGCGGCCTGCCCGTAGCGGTGGCCCAGGTCGCGGAAGTGCGCGAGCGCCTCGCGGAGGTGCCCCGCCGCGGCGGCGTGCCTGCCGCGGTGCATGTCCGCCTCACCCAGGTTGGTCAACGCGCTCGCCTCGCCACCGCGGTCGCCGAGTTCGCGGAACAGCTCCCGGCCCGCGGTGAGCGCCTCGACGGCGGCGGCGTGGTCGCCCGTCTGGCTCTGCACGGTCCCGAGGTTGGTCAGCACGGCGGCCGTGCCGTGCCGGTCGCCGAACTCGCGGTACCGCGCGAGCGCCTGCCGGAGGTGCCCCACGGCGGCGGCGGTGTCCCCGAGCCGGTCCTCCACGATCCCGAGGTGCGACAACGCCCGCGCCTCGCCGTGCCGGTCGTCCCGGTCGCGGTGCAGGTGCAGTGACCGGCGCAGCCGGGCGGCCGCCGGGCCGTAGTGGCCGAGCAGCCGGTGCACCGCGCCGAGGTTGGTCAGCGCCCGCGCCTCGCCGCCGGCGTCGCCGATCTCCCGTGCCGCGCGCAAACCGCTGGTGTGCACCACGAGCGCCTCGGAGTGGTAGCCCGCTTCGAGGTACCGGTACAGCACCTCCGCCAGGCGCATCGCGTGCTCCGGCCTGCCGTGCTCGGCGGCGAACGCGCAGATGTCGACCAGGTTGTGCCGTTCGGCGTCGAGCCAGGCGCGCGTCCGAGCCGGGTCGGTCACCGGGTGCCCCGGCGCGACGGGCGGGTCCGGCACGGACCGGTGCGCCCGCCCACCGGGGTAGACGACGTCCATCGCCGCGGCGGCGGACGCCAGGTAGTGGTCGAGCAGCCTGTCGAGCGAGGAGGACCGCTCGGCGGGCGGGTCCTCCTCGGCCAGGTCCCCCGCGTAGGCCCGGAGCAGGTCGTGCATGCCGTACCGGCCGTTGCGGCCGCGGTCGACCAGGTGCGCCCGGACCAGGACGTCGAGCAGCCTGCCCGCGCCGTCCGGGTCGAGGTCGCCGAGCGCGGTGGCGCAGTGCGCGTCGAAGTCCCGGCCGGGGTGCCGCCCCAGGGCGCGGAAGAGCCGTGCGGCGTCGGCCGGGAGGTGCTTGTACGACCAGGACAGCACCTCCCGCACCGCCGCCTGGTCGTCCCCGCCGCCGTCGAGCAACCGCAGCCGCCGCTGCCGGTCGCCGAGTTCGCGGACCAGGTCCGCCAGCGTGGTCTCCCGGCGGCTGACGGCGAGTTCGGCGGCCACCCGCAACGGCAGCGGGAGGAACGCGCACTGCTCGGCGAGTTCGTCGGCCGCGGCGGGCTCGGCGCGGGCCCGCTCACCGATCAGCGCGTGCAGCAGCGCGGTCGCGTCGTCCTGCCGCAGGGGCCTGAGGTCCAGCCTCTTCGCGCCGTGCACCGCCACCAGGCCCGCGAGGCTGTCCCGGCTGGTCACCACGACGACGCAGGACGGCGTACCGGGCAGCAGCAGGCGCACCTGCTCGACCGAGGAGGCGTTGTCCAGCAGGATCAGCAGCCGCTGGTCGGCGACCTCGGTCCGGTACCGGGCGGCCCTGGCGTCCACGTCGACCGGGATGTCCGCCCCGGTGACGCCGAGCGATTCGAGCAGCGTGCTCAGCACGTCGGCGGTGGACACCGGCTGGCCGGTCCCGTAGCCGCGCAGGTTCACGCACAGCTGCCCGTCCGGGAAGCGGGCGCGCACCCGGTGGCCCCACTGGACGGCCAGGGCGGTCTTGCCGACCCCGGCCGTGCCGCACACCGCGATGACGGCCGTCGAGGCGGGGTCGTGGGCGGCGAGCAGCCCGTCCAGGGCCGCCAGCTCCGCGGTGCGACCGGCGAAACCGGGCGCGTTCGCGGGGAGTTGGGCCGGGACGGGAACAGCGCGCCGGGGTCGGCTGCCCGTCGGTGGATCGCTGAGCAGCGACGCGTGCACGTCGGCCAGCTCGGCCCCCGGTCCGACCGCCAGTTCCTCGTGGAGCGCCCGCCGGGTGCTCTCGTACACGGCGAACGCGTCAGCCCGACGACCCGCCGCCGCGTAGGCCCGGACGAGGAGGGCCTGCACCGACTCGTCCAACGGGTGGGCGGCGGCGCTCTCGGTCAGCGCCGGCAGCAGGTCCACGGCCCGGCCCGTCGCGATCATGGCTTCGCCGTACGCCAGCAGCGCGTTCCTCCGCTCGCCGAGCAGGGCGACCACCTTGGCGTGACCGGTGAGGCCGGGGTGGTCGGCGATCGGCCGCCCCTGCCAGAGTTCGAGCGCCTCGCCGAGCAGCCCGGCGGCCTCGTCGTCGGCACCCGCCTCCCGGGCCGCCGACACCAGGTCGCGGAACCGCTCCAGGTCGAGCTGGCAGTCCGGGAGGCGCAACGCGTACCCGTCGCCGACGACGGGGATGCTGGTGCTGCGCGCGTAGCGGCGCCGCTCCGGGTCGAGCAGCCGCCTCAGGTGTTTGACGTGGGTCTGGATCACGTTGGTCGCGCTCGCCGGTGGCCGTTCGCCCCAGAGCGCGTCGACCATGTCCGCTCTCGGCACGGCCCGGCCGCCGGACAGGGCGAGCAGGCCGAGCACCGCGCGCCTGCCCGCCGGACCGAGGTCGAGTTCCCGACCGTCGTGCCAGGCCCGGACCGGACCGAGAACCTGGACGCGCAACGGCCACCTCCATGCCAAGACCATCGTGGCACGACCCGTTCGACCCCGGCAACGGCCGGGACCCGTTCCGGGGCCCCGAATCCAGTCGTCGTTCAACCCTCGTCCAGTCCGCGCTGCGAGCGTGGACCCCGCTCACCCCGATCCCCGCGGAGGTACTCGACATGAGGGTTCGACACCGGCTGGTGGTGGCACTGGCGACAGCGCTGACCGCCGCCGCGCTCACCGCGGCACCGACCGCCTCGGCGTCCACCACCGGGGCATCCGCCGCGCTGCCCCGCTTCGGCCAGGTCACGTCCGGCAAAGGCCCGATCGTCTTCAGCAAGGCCAACGGCCTGGGCACGATGGACGTGATCACCTGCACCGGGGCCGCCGACAGCCCGCACAACTCCACCGGCACGCCGAGCGCCATCACCGGCAAGTCGCGCAGCTACTGCACCGCGCCGATCGCCCAGATCCGCGTGCAGGCCGAGCTGTGGCGGTACCTGGACGGCTACGGGTACACCCTGACCGGCATCGGCTCGCTCGCCTACGAGTTCGACAACGCCGGACCGCTGACGTCGACCGCCTACGACATCTGCCAGGGCCGCCTCGCGTACTGGGTGACCGTCGGGCGCCACACCTTCTACGCGCCGCCGGGCTACTCACCGCCGTCGATCTCGCTGGTGACCCAGACGCCACCGGCAGGCGTGAACTGCTGACGCGCTGATCCGATCAGCGCCGGGAGACGGGGTGTTCCGGCGACCGCCGGAACACCCACGGCGGTCCGGCGGTCGGGCTTCCGCGCCGAGCCCACCGTCAGACCGCCACCTCCGGGTGCCGCTCCACGTCGCACCACCTCACCAGACCCGAGATCCTCGGCAGCCCGTCGTGCCGCCACGCCATGCTCACCCTGGCCATCTCCCCCGGCGCCGTCACCCGGCTCACGCCCAACCGGGCCAGGTCCTCCGCCGTGCGGCGGAACTCGTCGCCGACGGCTCCCAGCGCGACGTTCTGCAAGTGCCGCGCGTACGGGCGCACCACCTCGACCACGTCCGCCAGCCGGGGCACCGCGACGATGCGCGCCACCCGGTTGCCCGCCCCGCTCAACGGCAGCAGCGTGTCGTCCAGCACGACCGTCCACTCCAGACCGTCCGACGACCAGACCTCGCCCGACGCCGTGCTGGCCGCCCGCCACTCCGCCACCAGGCGGCGGTGCTGCAACACCGTCGCGCCCTCGGCGTCGATCGTCCCGGGTGGACAGTCGTCGGCCGCCAGGCGCATGGCCCTGGCCACCTGCTCGGCCACCGCACGGGCCTGCGAACCGGTCACCAGGTACACCTGCGGCGACAGGCAGGCCTGCTGGTCGAGGTCGCTGCAGTCGACGGCGATCCGCCGCGCCACCTCGGCGACCCCGTGCAGCGACAGGTAGTCCTCCGACACCACGCCGAACGACAGCTTGTGCGCGTGCTCCTCGTAGATCTGGTGCGGCCCGACCTTGGCGCGGACGGCCGCGCACGCCTCGTCGCCGCCGTAGGCGATGACCGCGTCGGCCTGGTCGAGCGCCGCGGCCATCGTCGCCTCGTCGTCGCGGTCCCAGTACGTCGCCAGCACCGCGTCGGCGAGCACCGGCTCCACCTCGTGCAACGTGCGCAGGAACGCGGCGGTGAAGTTGGGTTCCCTCGCCGGGATCTTGGCGATCATGGTCGCCTTCACCAGCAGCGCGCGCACCAGCGTCCGCGCGGGCAGGCCCGGCGCGTTGCCGGAGAACACCGTCAGCACCGTGCGCGGACCGATGGCCCTGGTGCTGCCGCCCAGGTGCGCGTCCGGTCGGAACCCGTCCAGCACCTCGGGATCGCCCAGTTCCCGCTCCAGCGCGGCGAGCAGCGACTCGGC
>DATMCA010001730.1:0-6934 GCA_035559015.1 Umezawaea sp.
CCGGTTCCAGGACGCCCTGGACGACCTCGGAGCCGGGCGCGTCCGCGGTCGGGCCATCCTCGTCCCGTGACCGCGATCAGCCGCCGGACGTGCAGGTGACGTCCGGCGGCTCGGTCGCCGGACCGTTGGCGGTGAAGCCCAGGGTGGTGGTGCCGTTCGCGGGGAGCGAGGCGTTGTAGTCGGCGCTGGTGACCGTCACCGAGTCCGCGCCCTTGGTGAGGACGCCGTTCCACAGGTTGTTGATCACGCTGCTCGCCGGCTGCGGCCAGGTCAGGGTCCAGCCGGTGAGCGCCCGGCCGCTCGCGTTGCGCACGGTCACCTGCGCCTGGTAGCCGTCGGGCCAGGAGTTGGTGACCTGGAGCTGGGCGGCGCAGCCGGGCGGTGGCGCGGCGCTGGTGGTGGTCGGCGTGCCGCTGCTCGGACCGGGTTGGGCGCTGTTCGCCGGTGGATCCCCCTGGAGGGAGACGCCGACCACGACACCGACGGCCACCAGCGCCGCCGCACCGGTCGCCAGGGCGACCTTCCGCCACGGCACCCGGCGCGGCACGGGGAGCGATCGCGTGCCGTCGGGCGGTGGGACCGCCCCGAGCACTCGCGTGTCGTTGGACGGCGGGCGTGTCCCGAGCACTTGTGTGTCGTTGGACGGCTGGGCTGCGCCGAGCACCCGGGTGTCCGCGGGCGGTGGCGTGTCGTCGGTCGGGAGCGTGCCGCTGAGCGACGGCGTGCCCTCGGGCGCGGGCCGGGTGTCCTCGTACGGGTGCGCCTCCACGCCCGGCAGCGGCAAGCCCTGGACGACCGCGTCCAGCAGGGCGTAGGTCTCGGCCATCGTCGGTCGTTCCGCGGGGTCGTGCCGCAGGACCCGCCCCAGTACGTCACCCAGCGGGCCGGGGAACCGCGGCGGTGCGATCTGCCCCTCCGCCACGCGCCTCAGCAGCGCGTACGGGTTGTCGTCGGCCGTCCCGAACGGCGGGTGCCCCTCCAGCGCCGCGTACAGCGTCGCGCCGAGGGAGTACACGTCGGACGCGAACACCGCGCCGTGCCCCGACGCCACCTCCGGCGAGAGGAACGCGGGCGTGCCCACGACGACCCGCGCCTCGGTCACGGTGCCCTCGCCGATCGCGCGGGAGATGCCGAAGTCGACGACCTTCGCCGTCCCGTCGTCGGCCACCAGGACGTTGAACGTCGTGACGTCCCGGTGCACGATCCCCGCCGCGTGCGCCGCGGCCAGCGCCGACGCCACCTGCCAGCCGACGCCCACCACCAGCGCCTCCGGCAGCGGTCCGCGCTCGTCGATCATCTCGGCCAGCGTCTTCGACGGCACGTACTCCATGACCAGGCACGGCGTTCCACCGTGCTCGACCACGTCGTGCACGGTCACCACGTGCGGGTGCCGCAACCGCGCGGCGATCCGCCCTTCCCGCACGACCCGTTCCACGGCGTCCGGCGATCCGCTCGCGGTGAAGAACTTGACCGCCACGACCCGCGCCAACCGCTCGTCCCGGGCCCGCCAGACGACCCCGGCCGCCCCTCGTCCGAGCAGCGACACGAGCCGGTAGCGCCCGGCGATGACCTCATCCCGTTCCGGCACGGTCAGAAACTACGGGGAGACACCACCCGCGGGCCACCCCCGTTGATCGCGGGTAGCGCGCCGGGGGCGGGTTTTGCCTAGGCTGGGAGCAGGATCGACGTCGTGGTCGGAAGGCGGTAGCCGGTGCCCGAGCAGCGCAGTTCCCAGTGGTACGCGGGCGACGACCGCAACGCCTACATCCACCGGGCGTGGATGCGCCGGGGTCTCCCGGCCCACGCGTTCGACGGCCGCCCGCACATCGCCATCGCCAACACGGCGTCCGACCTCACCCCGTGCAACGCGCACCTCAACGAGGTGGCCGAGAGCGTGAAGCAGGGCGTCTACGAGGCGGGCGGCATCCCGTTGAACCTGCCGGTCGTGTCGCTGGGGGAGACGCTGGTCCGGCCGACGGCCATGCTCTGGCGCAACATGGCCGCGATGGCTACCGAGGAGATGCTCCGCGCCAACCCGGTCGACGGCGTGGTCCTGCTCGGCGGCTGCGACAAGACCATCCCGTCGCTGCTCATGGCGGCGTCGTCGGTGGGGCTGCCCGCCGTGGTCGTACCGGGCGGTCCGATGCTCACCGGCACGTTCCGCGGTGTGCCCCTGGGCTGTGGGACGGACGTGTGGCGGCTGTCGGAGGAGGTCCGCGCGGGCACGCTGTCGCAGGAGGCGTTCACCAAGTCCGAGTCGTCGATGATCCGCAGCCGGGGCCACTGCAACACCATGGGCACCGCCTCCACGATGGGGTTGGTCGCCGAGGCGCTGGGCATGGTCCTGCCCGGCCTCGCGGGCACCCCCGCGGCGGACAGCCGACTGCTGGAGGCGGCCCACGAGACCGGCCGCCTGGCCGTTTCGATGGTCGCCGAGCAGCGCACGCCGGCCACGGTCCTGACCCGCGGCTCGTTCCTCAACGCGATCGTCGCACTGGCCGCGATCGGCGGTTCCACCAACGCCGTCGTCCACCTCCTGGCCATCGCGGGCAGGCTGGGCGTCGAGCTGACCCAGGACGACTTCGACCGCACCGGCTCCGACGTCCCGCTGCTGGTGGACCTGCAACCGGCGGGCCGCTTCCTGATGGAGGACCTGTTCCGCGCGGGCGGCCTGCACGCCGTGCTGCGCGAGGTGAAGGACCTCCTGGACCCCACGGCGATCACCGTCACCGGCAAGCCGCTCGTCGACTACCTGGACACCGCCGAGATCTGGGACCGCGAGGTCATCCGCCCCCGCACCGACCCGCTGCTCCCGCACGCGGGCATCGCCGTGCTGTACGGCAACCTCGCGCCCGACGGCGCCGTGGTGAAACCGGCCGCCGCCTCCGAACACCTGCTCCAGCACCGGGGCCGCGCGGTCGTCTTCGACTCCGTCGAGGACATGCACGCCCGCATCGACGACCCGGACCTGGACGTGGACGCCGACTCGGTCCTGGTCCTGCGCGGCTGCGGCCCGAAGGGCTACCCCGGCATGCCCGAGGTCGCGAACATGCCGCTACCGCAGAAGCTGCTGCGACAGGGGGTGCGCGACATGGTCCGCGTCTGCGACGGCCGCATGAGCGGCACCGCCTACGGCACGGTCGTCCTGCACGTCTCGCCGGAAGCGGCGGCGGGCGGCCCGCTGGCGCTGGTCCGCACCGGCGACTACATCGTCCTCGACATCGAGGGCCGCCGCCTCGACCTCGACGTTCCCGGAGACGAACTGGCCCTGCGCACCCCGGACCCGGCCACGGTGGCCGCCTACGCGAACCCCGTGCGCGGCTGGGGACGCCTCTACGTGCAGACCGTGCAGCAGGCCAACACGGGCGCGGACCTGGACTTCCTCACCGGCTCCAGCGGTGGTGAGGTCTCGCGCGAATCGCACTGACCGCTCAGCCCGCCACCGGCTGGTGCAGCGCGGCGGCCTTCTCCGGCCCGTACTTGGTGACGAGGACGCCGTCGATCATCGCGTTCACGGTCGTGCCCTGCTGCTTGGCCGCCTCGGTGAACCCCTCGTCGGCCAACGTCATCAACGGCGCGATGTCGACCTTCCACACGCCCTGCTCGCGGATGAAGTCGACCGTGTACGGCGCTTCCTGACCACCGACCACCGCCTGCGCGCTGGCCTTGTCGCCGGTCACGTTCACCTTGCCGAGCGCCAGTTCGGCGATCCCGTCCTCACCGACCAGGCCCTTGTCGAACGAGATCTTCAGCAGGTCCGCGGGCGAACCGCTCCGCAGCACGGCGGGCTCGACCTCGGCCCGCAGCACGTACACCGTGAGCCGCTGCGTGGACGAGATGCCCGCGAGCTGCTCGTCGCCCGCCGTCAACGCCAGCTTCCGCGCGTCGTCGTAGTACTTCGACACCGTGTCCGCCAACACGCCCTGCGCCGTCGCACCGTCCTTGGCCAGCGCGGCCTTCGTGTACGTCTCGAACGCCTTGTGCACCGCCCCGGTGTCGTCCGGCGCGGCGGACGTCGACCCGCCGCCGCCGCCGTCGGACGAACCGCAGCCCGCGACGAGCAGGGGCAGGCACAGGGCGAACCGGATCAGCCAGGTCATGGCGCGCAGCGTAGTGCGCGGCCGTTCCCCGGCGGCCGGGCTCACCCGTGGCGCCTTCACGCGGCCGGCCCGAAGCGCCTTCGGTACGCGGACGGGGTGAGGCCGGTGTGCCTGCGCAGCTGGGCCCGCAGGTTGGCCGCCGTGCCGAACCCGCTGGCGGACGCGACCCGGTCCAGCCGCACCTCACCGCGTTCGATCAACCGGCACGCCAACGAGATCCGCTCGGTCGTCAGCCACGCCAACGGCGTCGTCCCCAGCTCGGCCTGGAACCTCCGGTGCAGGGTCGCCTGGCTCGTGGCGGCGTGAGCGGCGAGGTCGGCGACGGACAGCGGCCGGTCGAGGTGGGCCCGTGCCCAGTCGAGCACCGCCGCCAGCGAGGAGTCCGGCACGGCGGGCACCGGGCGTTCGACGAACTGCCGCTGACCGCCGTCGCGGTGGCCGCTGAACACCAGTCGGCGGCTCACCGCGTTGGCCACCTCGGCCCCGTGGTCGCGCAGGACCAGGTGCAGCCCGAGGTCGAGGGCCGCCGCGCTCCCGGCCGCCGTGAACACCGACCCGTCCTCCACGAACAGCACGTCCGGTTCCAGCGCGACCAGCGGGAACCGCCGCTCGAACTCGGCGGCCCACCGCCAGTGCGTGGTCGCCCGCCGCCCGTCCAGCACCCCGGCCTCGGCCAGCGTGAACGCGCCGGTGCAGAAGCTCACCAGCCGCGCCCCGCGAGCGGCGGCCCGGCGGACGGCGTCGAGCACCGCGGGGCCGGCGGGCACCTCGGGATCGGGGCGGTTGGGCACGATCACCGTGTCGGCGGTGTCGACGGCCTCCAAGCCGGCCACGCCGGACAGGGTGAACATCCCCAGGTGCATGGTCACGGCGGGCACGGCCGCGCAGAGGCCGAACGAGTACCACTCGCGGTCCAGTTCGGGCCGTCGCAGGCCGAACAGCTCGGTGGCCACGCCCAGCTCGAACGGGTTCGAGCCGTCGTCGACGATCACGACCACCCGGTGCGAGGATTCTTGCGGCATGTGCGATTCCTAGCACTCACGGCGTCCGACCACCAGCCGCCACGATTGCCGCATGACTCAGCCGATCGACATCGAGACCGTCCTGGCAGGCTTCGACGCCGCGTGGAGCCCGCGCATCCTCGCGAACGTCAACGACTACGACATCCGCCTGGCCCGGTTCGCGGGCGAGCACGTCTGGCACGTCCACGAGGAGACCGACGAGTTCTTCCTGGTGCTGGACGGCGAGATCACCATCGGTCTGCGCGAGGACGCGGGTGAGCGCACGGTGGTGCTCCCGCGCGGCTCGGTGTTCGTCGTGCCGCGCGGGACCTTCCACAAGCCGTCGTCCAAGGAGGGCGCGGTCGTGCTGCTGGTGGAGCCCACGGGCACGCTGTCGGTGGGGGACGACCACGAGGAGGTCCCGGACCACGTCGACGTGACCGTGGGCCACCGGATCTAGCGGGGCTCGTACCGGACCACGGACTGCGTGGCCCGCACGATCTTCCGCAGGTCGCCGTCGACGCACCCGGCCGCGCGGGCCTGCACCAGGACGTTGCCCAACGCGGACGCCTCCACCGGACCGGCCTCGACCGGCAGCCCGCACGCGTCGGCGGTGAGCTGGCACAGCACCGCGTTCAACGCCCCGCCGCCGACGACGTGCACCACGTCCACCCGCCGTCCGGACAACCGCGCGGCGTCGGCCACGGCGTCCCGGTGCGCCAGCGCGAGGCTGTCCAGCACGCACCGGACGATCTCGGCTCTCGTCGACGGCACGGCCTGCCCGGTCTCCGCGCAGGCCGCCACGATCCGCGCGGGCATGTCGCCGGGAGCGAGGAACCGGGAGTCGGTGGCGTCCACCACGGCGGCGGCGGGCAACGCCGCCGCCTCCTCCAACAGCGCGCCCGGATCGGTGGTGCCCCACTCCCGGTGGCACTCCTGGAGCAGCCACAGCCCCATCACGTTCCGCAGGTACCTGATCGTCCCGTCGATGCCCGATTCATTGGTGAAGTTCGCCGCCCGGCTCTCCTCGGTGAGCACCGGCGCGTCCAGCTCGACGCCCACCAGCGACCAGGTGCCGCAGGAGATGTAGGCGAAGTTCCCGTCCCGCGCCGGCACGGCCACGACGGCGGACGCGGTGTCGTGCGACCCCACCGCGTACACCGGAACCCGTTGCGCCAGAACGATCTCCGGCAGCACGTCCCCGATCAGGTCACCGGGCTCGCGCAGGGGCGCGAACAACCCGGTGTCCACGCCCAGCGCGTCCGCGACCTCGGCCGACCAGGTGCGCGTGCGCGGGTCCAGCAACGCCGTGGTGGACGCGTTGGTGATCTCGGTCCCCGCCCGCCCGGTGAGCCAGAACCCGATCAGGTCCGGGATCAGCAGCGCCCCGACCGCCAGATCCGCCCGTCGGTCGGCGACGAGCTGGAACGCGGTGTTGAACGGCTGGAACTGGATCCCGGTGGCCGCGTAGTGCTTCTCGGGCGGCAACGCGGCGTGCGCCCGCCGGACGGCGGGCGCCGTGCGCTCGTCCCGGTAGTGCACGGGGTTGCCGAGCAGCCCGCCGTCCTCGTCCAGCAGCCCGTAGTCGACCGCCCACGAGTCGACACCGATCCCGTCCAGCGGCCCGGCCTTCACCAGCCCGTCGACGATCTCGCGGTACAGCCCCAGGACGTCCCAGTGCAGCGTGCCGCCGACCTTGACCGGCCGGTTGGCGAACCGGTGCACCTCGTGCAGGACCACCGACCCCCCGGAGACCTCGCCGACGATCACCCGACCGCTGCCCGCGCCCAGGTCGACCGCCGCGAACCGCTTCATCGCAGGAACGCCGCGGCC
>DATMCA010001731.1:0-10424 GCA_035559015.1 Umezawaea sp.
CCGCTCCCCCGACAGGTCGTCCCGCAAGGCGTTGCGCGCGAGCCGCTGATCACCGCTCCGAACACCCGCCGCGACGTCCCCCACTGCTCCGATCGCCAACCGGGACACCGCGGGCGCTGCGGCGGATTCCACCGGCACCAATGGAATGAGCAGCAACGATACCAGTGCAGCGAAGATCCGACGCACGGCGACCTCCTTGTCGCAAGAACTTGCAGTCGCCAGGCAAAAAGCCGAGCGACTGCACCTCACCACGACAGGATTGGTCCAACAAGCGCCGATGCGCTGCAAATACTTGCGACTACGGGATCGGGCCGAACGACAGGGCGAGCCGCGACGGGTGGACGTCCCAGGTGGTCGTGGCGTACATGGCGAGCAGACCACCGCCGCGGATGGCCTCCGGGGTCGCCGGGCCGCTCATGGTCTGGCCGGTCGCGGCCTCGTGGACCAGTTGGTCGTGCCAGATCGGCGCGTCGTCGGGCACCGGGGACGTCTCCACGACCGAGATCCGCTGGCCGTTGTGCTGCTTCACGATCATCAGCACGTACGGCTTCTCGCGGTGGGTGATGCCGCCCGCCTCGACGGCGACGTACTCGCCGCGGTCCGCCGCCGCCTCGGACGCCAGACCGACCCAGCGGAACGCCTCCAGCACCGTCTCGGCCGTGACGGCGGCACGGGCCTCGACCTCGGCGACCCGCACCAGCGGGGTCGCCGGACCGGACACGCCACCGTGCTCGTCGCGGTACCGGTTGGTGAGCATGATCGTCGAACTGGCCGGGTCGAGCGCGACGAGGTCGCGGAACCTGTTCTCCAGCACCGGGGTGCGGGCCAGCGCGCCCTTGCCGAGCGTGCTCAGCACGGTGTCCGGGTCGCCCATCCGCCAGTAGCTGACGTCGTCGTCATCCATCCACAGCGGCAGGTAGCCGCCGATCGGCAGTCCCGGCACGACGGTCGTCAACGCGGCGCCGACCTCGGGTGCCGGCACGAAGTCCGGCAGCGCGGCGAACCTCGGGTCGACCTGGCCGGTGCGGGCCACGTGGTGCGCCCAGGCACGGGCCCTCGACAACGGGTGCTGCGGGAACTGCGCGTCGAAGCGCGGGTCGTCGCCGACGTGGAACGGCAGCTTCCCCTGCACCTCGGGGGCGTACGGGTGCGGCTGGAACCAGTTGTCGAAGCCGACCTGCGCCATCAGCACCGCTTCGCGCATCCCGGTCATGCCCTGCTCGACCGCCTGGAACTTCAGCACCGCGCTCGCGTTCGCCTTCACCACGGTGAACGAGGCGAGGAACGCCTGCCCGCTCGGCTGGTTCGGTATCGGCAGCTTCACGATCTGCAGCAGCGTGGGCACCGGACCCAGGTGGACGACGTGCGCTTCGACCAGGCAGCCGACCTCGCTCGTCAGGTGCGCGAGCCCGTGTCGCAACGACGCGATGTCGTCCAGCGCGGCGGGCAGATCGGGCACCTGGTCGAAGTAGTTCAGACCGACCTGGTCGTTCGTCGAGGGGTTGAACCAGGTGGTCTGGTCGTGCTGCTGAAAACCGGTGGTGTCGAACGCGATGGGCACCGGAACACCCTATGTGCCCGCTCAGCGGAGGGGCAGGGTTTCCGTCCACAAGGATCTTCCGGTGGCATCCCTCAGCCACACCGTCAGATCACCGCTGCGGCCGTCCACCGCGACCTCTCCGAAGTGCTGGAACCCGTCCAGCGGCGAGGTGTTCGCCGTCGGGGGCGCGTGCACGAAAACGGCCTCGGGCCCGAAAGTGGGATCGAGTGCGTTCGGGCCGAACGCCCCCGCGTGCAGCGGACCGGACACGAACTCCCAGAACGGGTCGAAGTCGCCGACGGCGGCGCGGTCCGGCGAGTAGTGGTGCGCGGCGGTGTAGTGCACGTCGGCGGTCAGCCACACGACGTCGCGGACCCTGCGGCGCTTCAACTCCCGCAGCACGCCCGCGAGTTCGTGCTCACGACCGCCCGGCTTGCCCGGCAGGCCGTTGGCGACGCCCTCGATGTCCACGCCGTCCGGCACGGTCAACCCGATCGGCAGGTCGGCGGCCACGATCTTCCACGTCGCCCGGCTGCGCGCCAGCGAGTCGACCAGCCACCGCGCCTGGCGTTCGCCGAGCACGTGGCCGACCCCGTCGCGGGGTGAGGTGTTCGCGTCCTTGTAGCTGCGCATGTCCAGCACGAACACCTCGACGTGCGCGCCGTAGGAGAACTTCCGGTACACCCGCCCGTCGACGGCTCGGCGCGGGTCGATCGGCTGCCACTCGTGGAACGCCCGGAACGCCCGCGCGGCCAGCACATCGACGCGCTTCTCGGTGTACTGCGGCAGGTCCAGGATCTCGCCGGGGTACCAGTTGTTGGTGACCTCGTGGTCGTCCCACTGCACGACCATCGGCACGTGCGCGGCGAACTCCCGGTACTTCGGGTCCAGCAGGTTGTAGGCGAACTGGCCGCGGTACTCGTCGAGCGTCTCGGCGACCTTGGACTTCTCCGGGGTGACGACGTTGCGCCAGATCCGACCGTCCGGCAGCACGACCTCCGGGACGAGCGGGCCGTCGGAGTAGACGGTGTCGCCGCTGTGCAGGAAGAAGTCCGGGCGGCGGGCGGCCATGGCGGCGAAGACCGGCATGCCGCCGAGGTCGGGGTTGCTGCCCCAGCCCTGGCCCGCGACGTCGCCGGACCAGGTGAAGCGCACGTCCTCGCGCCCCACGGGCGCGGTGCGGAACGTGCCCGTCACGGCCTCGCTGCGGGTGCGGCCGTCGAGGTCCTCGGCGACGACCCGGTAGTGCACCTCACGCCCCGCGGGGAGGTGGCCCAGGCGCAGCTTGCCGGTGCCGCCGGTCTCCGGGGTGAGCAGCGGGCCGCGCACCCGGCGGACGTGCCGGAACGACGGGTCGGTGGACACCTCGACGACCATCCGCGCGGGACGGTCCGCGCGCGTCCACACCAGAGCGCCGTCGGTGCTCACGTCGCCGGACTGCACGCCGTGCGTCAGGACCGGTCGGCCCGTCCGCGCCAGCGCGACGCCGGGCAGGAACGCCCCCGCGACGCCGAGTCCACCGGCGCGCAGCAGCGTCCGCCGGTTCACCGCCCGCTCATCGGTCATGCCGGAGTTCTAGCGCCCCAAGACCGACGGCGGCCGAACACCGGCTGACCGCCGGGTGAACCCTCAGACCTGCTGGCTGGGCAGACGGCCCTCGGCCATGCGCTTGGCGAGGTCGCGGCGCATCCAGAAGATGCACGCCCACACGAGGCTGAACACCGCGCCGACCGCGCCGAGCGCCGTCAGCGCGAGCCAGGACGCGACCATCACCACGTGCAGCCCGACGATCAGCCAGAAGCTCCAGCTGTGCTTGAGCAGCGCGCACGTGGCGATCAGGCCGGCGATCAGGACGAACGCCAGCACGCCCGCCGCGGTGCTGAACCCGCCGCCGAGCTTGGCGATCACGGGCAGCGCCAGCGCCACCACGATCACCTCGATGATCAGCGTGCCCGCGGTGATGCCGCGGAACGCCTTCATCGGGTCCTTGGGCGGCGGCTTCACCGGTGGGGTGGTCATGACGGCTCCTTGCCGAACAGCGCGCGGGCTTCACCGGCCGTGACGACCGAGCCGGTGACGATCACACCGCCGCCGGACACCACGCCCTCCTCGTCGTCCTCCTCGGTGCGCAGGACGGCCTCCTCGATCGCGTCGGCGAGCGAGGGCTGCACGAACACCCGCTCCTCGCCGAACACCTCCATCGCGAGGTCGCCCAACCTGTCCGCGTCCATCGCCCGCGGCGAGGAGTTGCTGGTCACCACGATCTCGTGGACCACCGGCTCCAACGCGGCGAGCATGCCCGCCGCGTCCTTGTCGTCCATCACGCCGACGACGGCGATGAGCTTGCGGAAGCCGAACTCGTCGCGCAGCGCGGCGGCCAGGGCCGTGGCGCCGTGCGGGTTGTGCGCGGCGTCGACCAGGACGGTCGGCGCCGAGCGCACGCGTTCCAGCCTGCCGGGCGACGTCACGGAGGCGAACGCCTCGCGGACGGCCTCGACGTCCAGCGGCTGCTCCTTGCCCGCGCCGAAGAACGCTTCGACGGCCGCGAGCGCGAGGGAGGCGTTGGACGCCTGGTGCGCGCCGTGCAGCGGCAGGAACACCTCGTCGTAGACGCCGCCGAGGCCCTGGAGCTTCAGCATCTGGCCGCCGACGGCCACGTCCTGTTGCAGGACCCCGAATTCGAGGCCCTGGCGGGCGACCATGGCGTCCACCTCGGTCGCCCGTTCGATCAGGATCCGGGCCACCTCGTTGGTCTGCTCGGCGAGGATCGCGACGGCGCCGGACTTGATGATCCCGGCCTTCTCCCGCGCGATGCCCTCGACGTCCGGGCCCAGGTACTCGACGTGGTCGACGCCGATCGGCGTGACCACGGCGATCCGGCCGTCGGCGACGTTGGTCGCGTCCCAGGTGCCGCCCAGACCGACCTCGACGATCGCGACCTCCACCGGGGCGTCCGCGAACGCCGCGAACGCCATCCCGGTGAGGACCTCGAACTTCGACATCGGCACGTCGTGCCGACCGTCCACCATGGACAGGTACGGCTCGATGTCCCGGTAGACCTCGACGTACCGCTCCGGCGAGATCGGCTCGCCGTCGACGCTGATCCGCTCGGTCGCCAACTGGAGGTGGGGGCTCGTGTAGCGGCCCGTGCGCAGCCCGATGCGGGACAGCAGCGCGTCGATCATCCGCGACGTCGACGTCTTCCCGTTGGTCCCGGTGATGTGGATGACCGGGTAGGAGTGCTGGGGGTCGCCCAGCACGTGCGTCAACGCCCTGACGCGGTCGAGCGACGGCGCGATCTTGGTCTCTGGCCAGCGCTTGTCCAGCTCGGACTCGACGGCCCGGAGTGCTTCCAGGGCCGCCGGGTCCGAGCTCACTTCGCCTCCGGCAGAGCGGCGATGCGCGCGTTCAGGCGGTCGATGTCGGCGTTCGCGGCCGCCAGGCGGGCCTGAATCTTGGCCACGACGTCCGCGGGCGCCTTGTCGGTGAACGAGGGGTTGTTCAGCTTCCCCTCGCACTGCGCGCGTTCCTTCTCCGCGACCGCCAGGTCCTTGGTCATCCGCTTGCGCTCGGCGACCACGTCGATCGTGCCGGACGTGTCCAGCTCGACCGTCACGGTGCCCTTGGCCAGGCCGACCTCCAGCGACGCGGACACGGCGAAGTCGTCGCCGGGGTCGGTCATCCTGGTCAGCGCCTTCACCGACGGCACCTGGTCGAGCAGGTCGACGCAGCACGCGCCGCGCACCTTGCCCGCCACCTTCTGCGTCGGCCGCAGGCCCTGGTCGGAGCGGAACCGGCGGATCTCGGTGACGAGCTTCTTCAGACCCTCGATCCGCTCGGCCGCCACGGCGTCGCGCTCGATCCCGGACGGCTTCGGCCACTCGCTGATCACCAGCGACTCGCCGCCGGTCAGCGTCTTCCACAGCGTCTCGGTGATGAACGGCGTCAACGGGTGCAGCAGCCGCAGCACGACGTCGAGCACGTGCCCGAGCACCGACTGGGTCGCCTCGGCGCGCTCGCCGCCCTCGGCGATCTGGACCTTCGCCAGCTCCAGGTACCAGTCGCAGAACTCGTCCCAGGTGAAGTGGTAGAGCGCCTCGGACAGCTTGGCGAACTGGAAGCCCTCGAACTGGCCGTCCACATCGGACACCAGCTGGTCGAGCAGGTCCAGGATCCAGCGGTCCGCGTCGGTCAGCGCGTCGCGGGCGGGCAGCGGCCGGTCGACCGTGGCGCCGTTGGAGAGCGCGAACCTGGTGGCGTTCCACAGCTTGGTGGTGAAGTTGCGGGCGCCCGCGGCCCACTCCTCGGCCACGGCGAGGTCCGAGCCGGGGTTCGCGCCGCGCAGCAGCGTGAACCGGGTGGCGTCGGCGCCGTAGCTGTCGATCCAGTTGAGCGGGTCGATGCCGTTGCCGCGCGACTTCGACATCTTCTTGCCGTTGGCGTCGCGGATCAGGCCGTGCAGGTACACGTCGTGGAACGGCTGGACGTCGTCCATCACGTACAGGCCGAACATCATCATCCTGGTGACCCAGAAGAAGAGGATGTCGTAGCCCGTTGACAGCACGGAGGTCGGGTAGAACTTGGCCAGGTCGGCGGTCTTGTCCGGCCAGCCCAGCGTCGAGAACGGCCAGAGACCGGACGAGAACCACGTGTCGAGCACGTCCTCGTCCTGGCGCCAGCCCTCGCCCGACGGCGGCTGCTCGTCCGGTCCGACGCAGACGACCTCGCCCGCCGGGCCGTACCAGACCGGGATGCGGTGGCCCCACCAGAGCTGGCGCGAGATGCACCAGTCGTGCAGGTTGTCGACCCAGTCGAAGTAGCGCTTGCCCAGGTCGGCGGGGTGCACGGTGGTGCGGCCGTCGCGGACGGCGTCACCGGCGGCCTTGGCGATGCCCTCGACCTTGACCCACCACTGGAGCGACAGGCGCGGCTCGACGACCGTGCCGCAGCGCTCGCAGTGGCCGACCGAGTGCACGTACGGGCGCTTCTCGGCGACGATCCGGCCCTGGTCGCGCAGCGCGGCGACGATGGCGGGACGCGCCTCGAAGCGGTCCAGGCCCTCGAACGGGCCGCGCACGGTGATGACGCCCCGGCCGTCCATGACGGTCAGGTTCGGCAGGCTGTGGCGCTGGCCGATCTCGAAGTCGTTCGGGTCGTGGGCGGGCGTCACCTTGACCGCGCCGGTGCCGAACTTCGGGTCGACGTGCTCGTCGGCCACGATCGGCACGCGGCGGCCGGTCAGCGGCACCTCCACCTCGGTGCCGATCAGGTGCTTGTACCGCTCGTCCTCGGGGTGCACCGCGACGGCGGTGTCACCGAGCATCGTCTCGGCGCGCGTGGTCGCGACGACGATCGAGTTCGCGCCCTCGCCGTAGCGGATCGACACGAGTTCGCCGTCGTCGTCCGAGTGCTCGACCTCGATGTCCGACAGGGCCGTCTGGCAGCGCGGACACCAGTTGATGATGCGCTCGGCCCGGTAGATCAGGTCGTCGTCGAACATCTTCTTGAAGATCGTCTGGACGGCGCGGGACAGCCCCTCGTCCATGGTGAACCGCTCACGGCTCCAGTCGACGCCGTCACCGAGGCGGCGCATCTGGTCGAGGATCCTGCCGCCGTACTCCTCCTTCCACTCCCACACGCGCGCGACGAACTTCTCGCGGCCGAGGTCGTGGCGGGAAAGCCCGTTGTTCGCCAGGTCGCGCTCCACGGCGTTCTGCGTCGAGATGCCCGCGTGGTCCATGCCGGGCAGCCACAGGACCTCGTACCCCTGCATCCGGCGCCTGCGGGTGAGCGCGTCCATGACGCTGTGGTTGAGCGCGTGGCCCATGTGCAGGCTGCCCGTCACGTTCGGCGGGGGCAGCACGATCGTGAACGGCGGCTTGTCGCTGGTCACGTCGGCGGTGAAGTAGCCGTGGTCGACCCAGCCCTGGTACAGCTCCGCCTCTACCTCGGACGGCTGCCACGCCGCGGGGAGTTCGGGACGCTGTGGAGTGGTGCTGGATTCGGTCACGCCATGAGTCTACGAACCCTTCGCTATCGACTTACTCCGACATACCTGCTAACGCCCGCGCCCCGCCGTCCGATCGACCAAGAGCGGGTGGCCACTGGGGAGTTGACGTGAGTACGCACTGCATGGAGGGCCACCGCGAGTGGCTGCGACCGGCGATCGGCCGGGTCGCTCGCGAGGTCCGACGGGTCCGGCGAAGAACCTGGCTGACCCGGCACGGCAACAAGGTCGTCACGGGTCTCGCGCTGCTGGCCGTCGTCGCCCTGGGCATCGGCATCCGCACGACGCTCCAACCCGTCCCCGAACCGGCTCCCGCGGCCTCGCCGACGGCGATCACCAGGGTCGACCTGACCGACCCGTTCCGCGGCACGCCGGCCGCGCACTGGCCCGACGGCGAGGCAGGCCTGGTCGCGCCCCCGGCGGCGGCGATCGGGACGTTCAGCGAGGAGCAGGTCGCCGACGCGTACGCGAGGGCCCGCGCGGCCGTCGTCGCCGCCCGGCTCGACCGCAGGGTCGTCGAGGGCCACGACCTGGAACCACTGCTCGGCCTGTTCGCGCTGGACGACCAGGAGGGGATGCGCCCGCTGTTCTCGGGCACCCGCGACGACGAGGCCGGGCTGGTCGCGACCAGGATCGCGCCGGGCACGGCACTGCTGCCCGTCGACCCCAAGGTCAGCGGCAGGATGACGGCCGAGGCGAAGAGCGCGGGCGAACTGGTCGTGCACACGGACTACGTGTTCGCCTACGCGTTCTCGACCGACGACGTGGAGAAGCTGAACGGTCCGATGGACATCGTCGCGGTGACCCGGATCCAGTACGACTACATCATGCGGTCGGGGCCGGCGTTCCGCGCCGAGAGCCAGGGCATGTGGTCCGGACCCGCCACCGAGCACAGCTACTCGATCGGCTGCGCGGCGTCGCGCGAAGGCTTCCTCGCGCCCTCGTTCACCGAGCCGCGGACCAAGCGGGGCTCGACGCTGGAGCAGGGCGGACCGGACGACTACTTCGACCCGTCCAAGCCGATGCCGACGATCAACACCTGTCCCGGCTGAGGTCACCCGAACGGATGCTGTCCTTGTTAAGTGACCCAGTTCACACTTAACAGGATTGGCCAGCTCAGCGGGCGTAGAAGTCGGATTCACGGACTCAGTTGAACCCCTTGGAGCCCGTGTCAGCGGTCCGCTCCGCCCCACTCGGCGAACCAGTCGCGGCACCCATCGCCGTGTTCTCCCGGCGCGCGGCGGTGGGTCCTGCCGTCTCGCTTGGTCGATACGTCAACCAACATCACAGGCGCGGTGACCAGCCGGGCCAATTCGGCGGAGCGATACTGGGGGCATGACCCGGAAGCCACCGCAGCAGGACGTCGACGAGTCCCAACTCGATGTGACGAAGCCGAAGGGGTGGGCCGCCGGCATCCCCGGTGTCGCGGTCTCCCTGAAACGCGGTGTCGAGCAGATGGGCGTGACCCGGACGGCCACGACGCTGCGGCTGCTGAACCAGCGCGAGGGCTTCGACTGCCCCGGCTGTGCGTGGCCGGAACCGCAGGGGCACCGGAAGCTCGCGGAGTTCTGCGAGAACGGCGCCAAGGCCGTGGCCGAGGAAGCCACCCGACGGCGGGTCGGGCGGGAGTTCTTCGCCGAGCACACCATCACCGACCTGGGTGAGAAGACCGACTACTGGCTGGGGCAGCAGGGGCGGATCACCGAGCCGTTCGTGCTGCGCGAAGGCGCCTCGCACTACGAGCCGATCGCCTGGGACGCCGCGCTCCGCCTGGTCGCCGAGCAGCTCAACGGCCTGTCGAGCCCCGATCAGGCCGTGTTCTACACGTCCGGGCGCACCAGCAACGAGGCCGCGTTTCTCTACCAGCTGCTGGTCCGCTCGTACGGCACGAACAACCTGCCGGACTGCTCCAACATGTGCCACGAGTCCTCCGGCGCCGCGCTGAGCGCGACCACCGGCATCGGCAAGGGCTCGGTCAGCATCAACGACATCCACGGCGCCGACCTGATCGTCGTCATGGGCCAGAACCCCGGCACCAACCACCCGCGGATGCTGTCCGCGCTGGAGGAGGCCAAGGGCAACGGCGCGAAGATCATCGCGATCAACCCGCTGCCCGAGGCCGGGCTGATGCGGTTCAAGAACCCGCAGAACGTGCGCGGCCTGGTCGGCAAGGGCACGCCGCTGGCCGACGAGTTCGCGCAGATCAAGCTCGGCGGCGACCAGGCGCTGTTCCAGGCCATCGGCAACCTGCTGCTGTCCTGGGGCGCCGAGGACCGCGACTTCATCGACCGGTACACCCACGGGTTCGAGGACTACAAGGCGCACGTCGCCGAGGTCGACTGGGCGTCCGTCGACACCGCGACCGGGCTGTCGCGCGAGCAGATCACCAAGGTCGCGCGGATGTTCGCCGACTCGGAGCGGACGATCGTCTGCTGGGCGATGGGCCTGACGCAGCACAAGCACTCGGTGCCCTCCATCCAGGAGATCACCAACGTCGTGCTGCTGCGCGGCATGATCGGCAAGCCCGGCGCGGGCCTGTGCCCGGTGCGCGGGCACTCCAACGTCCAGGGCGACCGGACGATGGGCATCTGGGAGAAGATGCCGGAGAAGTTCATGTCCGCGCTGGAGCAGGAGTTCTCCATCCGGGTGCCGCGCAAGCACGGGTACGACACCGTGGCGGCGATCCGCGCGATGCGCGACGGCGACGCCCGCGTCTTCTTCGCCGTCGGCGGCAACTTCGCGTCCGCCTCACCGGACACGCCGGTCACCGAGAAGGCCCTGCGCGGCTGCGACCTGACCGTGCACGTGTCGACAAAGCTCAACCGGTCGCACGTGGTCACGGGCAAGGTGGCGCTGATCCTGCCGACGTTGGGCCGC
>DATMCA010001732.1:0-7564 GCA_035559015.1 Umezawaea sp.
CCTGGACGACACCGTCCTGGAGATCACGCCCACGCCCGACCGCGGCTACGCCTTCTCGGTGCGCGGGCTCGCCCGCGAGATCGCGTGCGCGTTCGACGTGGCGTTCGGCGACCCGGCCGTGGTCGAGGTCCCCGAGGCCGAGGGCGAGGTGTGGCCCGTCCACATCGAGGACGGCGCGGGCTGCGCGCGGTTCGTCGCGCGCCAGGTCAGCGGCGTCGACCCGACGGCGCCGACGCCGTGGTGGATGCGCCGCAGGCTGATGCTCGCGGGCATCCGCTCGATCTCGCTGCCGGTCGACGTGACCAACTACGTGATGATCGAACTCGGGCACCCGCTGCACGCGTTCGACGCCTCGAAGGTCCGCGGCGGCCTGGTCGTGCGGCGCGCGAAGGCGGGTGAGAAGCTCACCACGCTCGACGACACCGTGCGCGTGCTCGACGCGGACGACATCGTCATCACCGACGACAGCGGCGTCATCTCGATGGCCGGCGTCATGGGCGGCGCGTCGACCGAGGTCGGCGACAAGACCGGCGACATCCTGCTGGAAGCCGCCATCTGGGACCCGGCGACCATCGCCCGCACCGTGCGCCGCCACAAGCTGCCCAGCGAGGCGGCGAAGCGGTACGAGCGCACGGTCGACCCGGCGCTGTCCCCGGTCGCCCTGGAGCGCGCGGCGAAGCTGCTGCACCTCTACGGCGACGGCTCGATCAAGCCCGGCCGCACGGACGTGGGCTCGCCCGCGCTGCCCGGCCCGGTCACCATGCCGATCGACCTGCCGGACCGAGTGGCGGGCGTGCGCTACGCCCGCGGCGTGACCGCGCGCAGGCTCGGCCAGATCGGCTGCCAGGTCGAGGTCTCCACCGGCGACGACGGCGCGACCCTGGTCACCGCCACGCCGCCGACGTGGCGCTCGGACCTCGTGCAGCCCGCGGACCTGGTCGAGGAGGTGCTGCGGCTGGAGGGCTTCGAGACGATCCCGTCCACGCTGCCGCCCGCCCCGGCCGGTCGTGGCCTGACCGAGCAGCAGCGCCGCCGCCGCACGGTCTCCCGCGCGCTGGCCGAGGCCGGCTACACCGAGGTGCTGCCGTTCCCGTTCATCTCGCCCGCGGTGTTCGACTCGTTCGGGCTGCCCCCGAACGACTCGCGCCGCAACGTGGTCAGCGTGCTGAACCCGCTCGAAGCGGAGAAGCACGCGCTGGCGACCACGTTGCTGCCGGGGCTGCTGGACGCGGTGCAGCGCAACCTCGCGCGCGGCCAGAAGGACGTGGCGCTGTTCAACATCGCCCAGGTCACGCTGCCGCGCACCCAGCAGGTGCCGGTGCCGGACGTCGGTGTGGCCGAGCGGCCGACCGACGCCCAGGTGGCGTCCATGTTCGCGGCGCTGCCGCAGCAGCCGGTGCACGTCGCCGTCGTGCTGGCCGGGCACCGCGAGCACGCGGGCTGGTGGGGCAAGGGCCGCCAGGCCGACTGGGCGGACGCGGTCGAGGCCGCGAAGCTCGTCGGCAAGGCGTACGGCGTGACGCTGCGCGTGGTCGCGTCGGACCTGGCCCCGTGGCACCCCGGCCGCTGCGCGGAGCTGCGCGTCGGCGACTGGCCCGTCGGCCACGCCGGTGAGCTGCACCCGAAGGTGGTCGAGGCGCTCGGGCTGCCCAAGCGCACGGTTGCCATGGAGCTGGACCTGGACGCGCTGCCGCTGAACGACAACCGGCCCGCGCCGATCATCTCGGCGTACCCGCCGGTGCTGCTCGACGTCGCCGTCGTGGTGGACGCCGCCGTGCCCGCCGCTGAGGTGGCCGCTGTGCTCGAAGCGGGCGGCGGCGACCTGCTGGAGGACATCCGGCTGTTCGACGTCTACACGGGCGAGCAGGTGGGCGAGGGCAAGCGTTCGCTGGCGTACGCGCTGCGGTTCCGCGCGCCGGACCGCACACTCACCGTGGAGGAGGCCACCGCCGCGCGCGACGCGGCCGTGGCGTCCCTCGCCGAGCGGCACGGCGCCACCCTGCGTTAACGCGTCGTCACCCGGTCGGTCTCATTAGGCCGACCGGGTGAATCGCGGTAGGGTGGAATATCGGTGAACTGCCTGCTCAAGGTGTTGTCGGTGTCGGTAAAAGGGTCCTAAGTCTCTAGTGACGAGGGCTCACGTTAGGTGAATGGTCCTTGCGTCTCAGTTGAAAGTTCTCCAAGATTGGCGGGCGGCCCGCGGGGCCGAGGGGCGAAGCGATGAACTGCCGGGCGAGTTGGTCGCCGGTCCGGTGGGGAGCTAGCGGCGAACCCACCGCCTGGAGCAACAGCCTGTGGAGTTGCGCCATGCGAAGTTTGGGCCCGCGAATGGAAGTCGCCGTCGCCACGACCATTCTGGGTGTCGGCGCGGCGGTCGTCGCCGCCATGCACCTGACGTGGCCGGAACCCCAGCTGCCCGCGATGGCGTACTCCGTGAGCGCCGGTGAGGTTGGGGTCTCGGACCTCAAGCCGTTCGAGATCAACGACGTGTCCGGCGCGGCCGTGGAGCTGTCGCCCGGCACGGAGGGCGTTCGGCAGGTGCGGCTGTCCAACCCGAACGCCGTGGACATCATCGTGGTGAAGCTGTCGGCGATCCCCGGCCAGCCCGTCGACTCGGCGAAGAACAAGGTCGAGGGCTGCCCGTCCGGCCTGCTCAGCGTGGCGCCGATGGACACGCCGGTGATCATCCCCCCGGACGGTGAGGTCGAGGTGGAGATGGTCGTCAAGGTGGCGCACGACGTGCCCGCCGCGTGCAAGGACCTCGTGTTCCCGCTGACCTACTCGGGCCACGCGACCAGGGGCTGACGCGCGTCGAGGCCGTCGTGGGCACGTGCTCAGGTGAGGTGCTTCAGGGCTTCCCGTCGGGACAGGGGCGACAGGGTCGGGTGGGTGCCCACGAAGGTCAGCACCCAGTCGGGGTCGGTCTTCGCGTGCTGCCGCAGCGCCCAGCCGATGCCCTTGCGCAGGAAGAAGTCCGGGTCGGCCAGGTTCGCCTCGACGCACTCGGTCAGCAGGTCGGTGTCCGTCGCGGCCTTCGAGCCCAGCTGGCAGATCACCGCCGTGCGCCGCCGCCACCGGTCGTCGTCGCGCGCCCACGAGCGCATCAGCGGGGCGACGACCTCCGGTTCGGACCGCAGCAGGGGCCCGACGTGCCTGCTCGCGATCTCGTCCACGAAGTCCCACCACGCACCCGTGACGACCAGCTCGTCGTACACCGGCAGCAGCCGCGTGCCCCGCCACCGCGGGTAGGCGCCGAGCAGGTCCAGCGCCAGGTAGCGCTCCTCGCGGTACCCGGCCTCGCGCCACAGCTCCAGCACCGTCGCGACCCACGCCTCGGCGTCCGGCAACGGGTGAGCCGCGAACAGCTCCTTCGCCAGCCTCGCCCGTTCCGGCTTGGCGACCCCGCGGAACGGCAGCTCGGACTTCATGTACCGGCGCATGTCCTCGGCCTTCGCCGGGTCCGCGACCCGGACCAGTCCGGCCCGCGCCGCGCCGACCAGGTCCATGCCGGTCAACGTAGGCGAATCCCGCTAGTTTGGCGTCATGGACCTGATCGATCCCGCCGTGAGCGACTACCTGCTGGCCCACTGCACGCCCGCGGACGACGTCCTGCGCGACCTGGCCGAGGAGACCCGCGCGGCGACCGGCGGCGCGGCCGGGATGCAGATCTCGCACGACGAGGGCGAGTTCCTGACGATGCTGGTGCGGCTCGTCGGGGCAAGGAACGCCGTCGAGGTCGGCGTGTTCACCGGCTACTCGTCGATCTGCATCGCTCGCGGCCTCCCCGCCGACGGCCACCTGCTGGCGTGCGACGTCAGCGAGGAGTGGACGTCGGTGGCCCGCCGCTACTGGGACCGCGCGGGCGTCGCGGACCGGATCGAACTCCGCCTCGCCCCGGCGTTGGAGACGCTGCGCGCGCTCCCGGCGGACGAGGTGGTCGACTTCGCGTTCATCGACGCCGACAAGGTCGGCTACCCCGACTACTACGAGGAACTGGTCACCCGCCTGCGCCCCGGCGGCCTCATCGCGCTGGACAACGTGCTGCGCGGCGGCCGGGTGCTCGACGACTCGTTCCAGGACGAGGCCGACGTCGTGATGCGGCGGGTGAACGACCTGGTCGTCAACGACAAGCGCGTCGACTCGGTGATGCTCCCGGTGCGCGACGGCGTCACGCTCGCGCGCAAGCGCTGATCGCCGCGACCGCCGCCGCGGGGTCGTCGGCGTGGCAGCGCAGGGCCGTGGTGGCGCACCGGGCACCGCCCGGCAGCACCACGTCCAGCGGCTCGGCCAGGTCGAGCCGCACGGTCGTCTGATCACCGGAGACGACCACCACCTCAGTGCCGTCCCGACGCACGGACCGGAACCCGGTGTGGTGCTCCCGCCGCACCCGAACGGCGGCCACCAGCCGCAGCGGCACGACCACCTCGAACGCGCCGCCGTCGCGCAGCACCAGCGAGTCGGCGCGCAGGACGTGCGGCCGGGTCACGGACCGGGCCAGGACGACCAGCACCTGGACCACCGCGCACACGTCGAGCACGTGCACCACCGGCCACGGCACCAGCAGCCCCACCACCGCCGTCTCCAGCGCGAGCAAGCAGGCCATCACCACCAGCAACGGCACCCGCTCCGCCGCGTGCCCGAGCACCACGTCACCCGGCCCCACCCCCACCCGCCCACGGCGCACCCACAGCAGCAGGCTCTTCACCGCCGTGCCGCCCGCCGTGCCGCGTGTCGGTCGGTTTCGGCCTCTGCCGGTGTCGCCGCCGGCGACGGTTCGTCGGCCGCCTTGGTGGGCAGGCTCTTCACGGCCTTGCCGCCTGCCGTGCGGCGTGTCGGTCGGTTTCGGCCCGTGCGGGTGCCGTCGATTCCGGCAGCGGCTCGTCGGTCGCCCCGGTGGGCAGGCCCTTCACCGCCGTGCCGCCAGTCGCAAGGCGCGTCGGACGACCTCGGCCTGCGCGGGCGCCAGGGATTCCAGCACCGCTTCACCGAACGGGTCGTCGGCCGTCCCGCCGGACATCAGCCCGGCGGGCAGGCTCGCCGCCAGCGCCTCGGCCAGCGGTCCTACGCGGGGGTCGTCGACGGTCGCGTCCGCCAGCGCGTCGAGGTCCCGGTGCAGTGCCAGGCCGCGTTCGACGGCGGCCGGGTTGTCGGCGATCGGGCGGAGCACGGCCAGCACGCGGTCGCGGTCCGGGCTGGTGTCGAGCAGCGCGAGCAGTTCCCGTTCCCTCGTCGCCATCGGCGAGCCCGGCTGGTGGCCGATGGCCGCCGGCAACGCGGCCAGGTCGGGGGACAGCGGGTCCTCCGCGGTCGGCACGCCCCGCAACAGGGTGGCCGGCCGTGCCCGGCGGTCCCGGATCCGGGCCTCCTGGCGGGCCAGGTCGGCGTCGAGTTCGAGCAGGATCTCGTGGAAGTCGCGGCCGGTGCCGTCGGCGAGCACGTCGCGCACCTCGTCCAGGCTCAACCCCAGCTCCGACAACCGTCGGACCCGCGCCGGCGTGAGCGCGTCGCGCAGCCCGTACACGCGGTAGCCGTTGGCCCGTCTCGGCGGTTCCGGCAGCAGACCCCGCCGGTGGTAGTGGCGCACGGCCCGCGTCGTCACCCCGGCCGGCGCGGCGAGTTCCCCGATTCGCATGGCGCCAGTACAAACCCCTACCCCGCGACAAGGTCAAGTCGTGCCGTTCGGCGGCGTCGGGAGGGGATCATGCCGCGTCCTGAGAGTCCGGGGGATCCGCACGCCGGTCCAGCACTTCGCGTTCGACCCGAGGAAGCTCCGGGAGAAGGCCGGTTCGCCCGGCTACCGGGAACCGGGTCCTGTCACGCACTACTCGCCGACGACGCTCGCCGAAGCCGCCAAGGGCCACCGCCTGCCCCAGCCTGCCGGTGCTCCTCGCGTACGTGCGGGGCCTGGGGGAGCGGCCGGCCGAACGCAGTTTCGCCAGCGCCGACCAGTGGGCCTGGCCCACCGGCCTGGCCCACCGACCGCCGTGTCCTCAGTGGACTAGTGGATCCGCCGCACGGCCCAGGCGCCCGCGCCGAGCAGCGCGGCGGCGGCGAGGACGAAGATGCCGCTCTCCAGCAGTTGGAAGTCCCAGAACCGCTCCACCGGGTGGAACCTGGTGAACTGGCCGGCGATCCCCTGATCCGCCATGCACTTCGGGAACGACTCCAGCCCGCAGTCACCCGCGGCGAAGTTCACCGGGTGCCCCTGCGCGTCGAGGTAGCCGATCTCCACCCGCCACACGCCGGGGTCGCCGACGGTGGAGGCCGTGAACTCCGGTGTCGCGTAGTGCGGTCGGGCCGCGTTGCCGACGACGACCAGGAGCCCGAGGTACCCGCCGATGGTGACCGCCATCGCGCCCAGCGTGCCGCGCACGAGCAGCCCCGCCGTGGCGGCGAGCGCGTAGGCGAACGCCGTGTACACCCCGAGGACGATCCCCTGGCTCTCGAACATCGGGGTCTGGAGCCTGCTGCTCAGCAGGAAGCTCACCGGGCCCAGCGCCTTCGCGTTGAGCAGGCCGAGCAGCGTCATCGCGATCGTCACCGGGACCCCGGCCACCAGCAGCTTCGTCGCCCACCACCGGGCCCGGCCGACCGACTGGGTCAGGCCGAAGACGTGCGTCCCCTGCTCCAGTTCCCGCGCGAACACCGGGGCGCCCGCGAACATCCCGAGCAGGACCGGCAGCACCAGCATCACCATCGGGATGTAGGTCAGGAAGTCGTACCGCTCTTCGAGCGCAGCGGGGTCCGTCGACGCCACGTCGGCCCACAGCCAGGCCATCCCCGCGGCGACGACCGCCACCAGCGCCAACGACACCAGGGTCAGCAGCCGCTGCTGCCGCCACACCACCCACGTCACGCCGCCACCTCCCGCTCCGCCGCCGTGCGACCGGCCCGGAAGTACCCGAGCGCCAACTCCTCCAGCGTGGGGTCGACGACCTCCACGTCCGGCAGGTCCGCCAATCCCCGCACCAGCACCGTCGACTGGCGTTCCGCGTCACGCCGCTCCACCACGACCTCCGCCGGCACCTCCAGCGAGCGCGGCCCGATCAGCAGCCGGTGCTCGGCCAGCAGGTCCTCCACGTCGCCCGCCAGCCGCACCCGGCCGTCGGACAGCAGGAGCAGGTGGTCGCAGATCCCGTCCAGGTCCGCGATGACGTGCGACGACAGCACCACCGTCGTCCCGGTCTCGGCGACCTCGGCCATCGGCGCCCGCATGACCTCCTGGCGCGCCAACGGGTCCAGGTCGGCCAGCGGCTCGTCCAGCAGCACGACCCCCGGCCTGCGGCCCAGCGCCACGGCCAGCGCGACCCGCGTCCGCTGCCCGCCGGACAGCGTGCGGATCCTCGCCCCCAGCGGCACCCCGGCCTCGTCGACCAGCCGCCGCGCGTACTCGTCGTCCCAGTCGGGGTTCAGCAGCCGCCCCGCCCGCAGCATCTCCTCGACGGTGAACCCCCGGTACAGCGGCTTGCCCTGCGCCAGGAACCCCGGCCTGCCCAGCACCTCGACGCCGCCCTCGGTCGGGCGGAGCAGCCCGGTGGCCAACGACATCAGCGTCGACTTCCCC
>DATMCA010001733.1:0-2159 GCA_035559015.1 Umezawaea sp.
CCGCGGAGCAGCTCCTCGGCAGGCCCGCCCGCCCCGGCGCGCTGGTCGTGGGCGACAAGGTCAAGCCCCAGTGGATCGACGGGGGCGCGCGCTTCCGGTACGCGGTGAGCAACGGCGCCGGCAGGCGGTTCGTGCTGGTCGACCCGGCGGCGGGCACCCGTGGACCGGCTTTCGACCACGCCCTGCTCGCCGCCGCGCTCACCGCCGCCTCCGGGCAGCCGGTCGACCCCGAGGCCCTGCCGTTCCCGGCGGTCGAGCAGGTCGGGAACGTCGTGGAGTTCGACGCGTTCGGCGAGCACTGGCGCCACGACCCGGTGGCTCGGACCTGCGAGCGGGCCGAGTCCACGCCGCCGGGCAACCCGCTGGAGGTGCTGTCGCCCGACCGGAGGACCGCGGTCTACCGACGGGGCCACGACCTGTGGGCGCGCTCGACGGCCGACGGCCGCGAGTGGGCGCTGACCACGGACGGCGAGGAGGACAACCGGTACGGCCCCGGCCCGGACAGCACGGGCAACGGCACCCTGCTGCGCAAGATCGGCCTGCCGCACCTGCCACCCGCGGTGGCCTGGTCGCCCGACTCGACGAGGGTGCTGGCGCACCGGACCGACGAGCGCGGCGTCCGGCGGACCCACCTCGTGGAGGCCAGGCCCGCCGACGGCGGCCCGCCGCGCACGCACACCCAGCGGTACGCCTACGCCGGGGACGAGCACCTGCCGCTGGCCGAACTGGTCGTGCTGGACGTCGCCGAGGGCGCGGTGGTCCGCGCGCGGGCCGAGCCGCTGCTCATGCCGACCACGTCGCCGATCGCGGCCGGGTGGGCGTGGTGGGCGCCGGACGGTTCGGCGGTGTACTACCTCGACCGCCCCCGCGACCCGCGCACGCTCGCGCTGCGCAGGCTGGACCCGGCGACCGGCGAGGTCACCACCGTGATCAGCGAGAGCGGGGCGACCCGCGTGGACCCCAACCAGTGGCTGTACGAGCCGCCGATCGTGCGGGTGCTGGCCGACGAGGTGCTGTGGTACTCGCAGCGGGACGGCTGGGGCCACCTGTACCGGTACGACCTGCGCACGGGCGCCCTGCTCGGGCAGGTCACCACCGGGGAGTGGGCGGTGCGGCGGATCCTGCGCGTCGACGAGGCCGAGCGGGTCGTCCACTTCACCGCCTCCGGTTTGGTCGACGAGGACCCGTACCGGCGCACGGTGTGCCGCGTCGGCCTGGACGGCTCCGGCTTCGCGAAGGTCGCGGACGACGGGCTGGACCACGTCGTCACCGCGCCGGAGGGCCAGGGGTACTTCGTCGACTCGGCGTCCACTGTGGACACACCGCCGGTGACGACCGTCCGCGACTGGAGCGGGCGGGTGCTGGTCGAGCTGGAGCGCGCCGACGTGAGCGGGCTCGCCGCCACCGGCTGGACGCCGCCGGAGCGGTTCCGCGTCAAGGCGGCGGACGGGGTGACCGACGTCCACGGCGTGCTGTACCGGCCGCACGGGTTCGACCCCGCCGAGCGCTACCCGGTGGTGGACACCCTCTACCCCGGCCCGCAGGTCGAGCGCGTCTCCCCGTGCTTCGACCCCGGCGGGACGGGCCTCGACGCCGAACCCTTGGCGGCACTGGGTTTCGCGGTGGTGGCCCTGGACGGGCGGGGCACTCCCGGCCGGAGCAAGGCCTTCCACGACGTCTCGTACGGCGACCTGGCGGGCGCGGGCTGCCTGGAGGACCACGTCGCCGCGCTGCGGCAGCTGGCCGAGACCCGGCCGTGGATGGACCTGGGCCGGGTCGGCGCGTTCGGCCACTCCGGAGGCGGGTTCGCCGCCGCGCGGGCCGTGCTGGCCTTCCCCGAGGTGTACCACGTCGGGGTCGCGCTCTCCGGCTCGCACGACGCCCGCTTCTTCAACCCCGGCTTCGTGGAGACCTACGGCGGCGCCGACAACCCCGTGGCTTGGGCACGGGCGTCCAACGTGGACATCGCGGACCGGTTGGCGGGCAAGCTGATGCTCGTCCACGGCGAACTGGACGACCAGGTCCACCCGGCCCACACCCTGCGGCTGGCCGACCGGCTCGTCGCCGCCGACAAGGACTTCGAGCTGCTCCTCGTGCCGGGGGCCGAGCACACGCTCATCGACAACCTGGCCTACGTCCGCAAGCGCTGCTGGGACTTC
>DATMCA010001734.1:0-2004 GCA_035559015.1 Umezawaea sp.
GCGCTTGACCTGAGAGGAAGGCCGGTCGAACAGCTGGCCGCCGATCTACGCCGGCTGCGGGTGGGTGGCGAACGACCAGCGGCGTTCGGCGACTCATCAACTGGCGAACCGGGTCGCATACGACCAGCTGTTATTGCAGGCCTGCCAGATGTTGAACGTCCCACACGAGCTTGGGAAGAACACGGCCGGCCCGGAGCGTGACATCGAACGGATACGGGTTGAGGCCGAGCTGGAACGAGCCGGCATCGTGCTCTCCTCCGCTAGCCGATCCGGCTGATTTGGTGGCTACTCCCCGACCCTGCCGCCGATGCGTTCGGATTGGGTCGGCGCCCCGTTGTGCCGGCTGTACTCCCTCGACCATGTGCACCATCAGGTCAGGAAAGTCTCGGCCACTACGTCGGCGTCCGGAAGGGCACCCTTTTGCGACACGTGCTGCGTGGAGCTTTGTCGGGGCCGCTCCCAGCCATTCCGGCACCTCCCGGGACAGAGTGTCCCCAGCTCCAGCTGGGACAAGATGGCAGGCACCAGCCGGCTCTCCCCCGGAGACAGGTCGGGTCAGCCGTACGCGATCCCGGTCATGGTCATCGACACCTGGGTACCGGCAGTTCCCTTGAGGATGTGCGACAGGTCGCTAAGCGCCCCGATGACGGCCTCCTTACCGGTGGTCCGGGCGAAGTCGGCTGCGGCTTCGACCTTCGGACCCATCGAGCCGGCGGGAAACCAGAGGCGGCCGAGCTCGTCGGGGTGGGCCGCCCGGATCGGGCGCTGGTGCGCAGTGCCCCAGTCCACATACACGGCGTCGGTGTCGGTGGCGATGACGAGGGCGTCGGCATGAAGGTCCCTGGCAAGCACACAGCTCGCGCGGTCCTTGTCGATGACCGCCTCCACACCGACCAGTGTCCGCGTCCCGGGCCGATACATCGTCGGGATGCCGCCACCGCCCGCGCAGACCACAACACAGCCCCGGGCGAGCAGCCATTCCACCGGCCGCTGCTCGAAGATGCGTAGCGGCACCGGCGACGGGACGACCCGCCGCCAGGCGTCCCCGTCCGGTTTAACCACCCAACCGCGTTCCGCGGCGAGCCGGTGCGCCTCATCCCTGCTGTAGACCGGGCCGACGAACTTTGTCGGGTCGTCGAACGCCGGGTCGGCGGGGTCGACCTCAGTCATGGTGAGGATCGTGGCGAGCGGCTTTTCGAACGGCAGCAAGTTGCCCAGCTCCTGCTCAATCAGGTAACCGATCATCCCCTCGGTCTGCGCCCCCAAGACGTCGAAGGGGTAGGGCGACACCTCGTCGAAAGCCGACGCCTGCAGCGCTAACAGACCGACCTGCGGGCCGTTGCCGTGTGAGATGACGAGCTCGTGCTCCAACGCCACCGGCGCCAGCGCCGCGCACGCCGCGGCGACGTTCGCCCGCTGGTTGGCGACCGTCATGGGTTCGCCGCGCTTCTGCAAGGCGTTGCCCCCCAGGGCCACCAGCACGCGCATCAGGCCCTCAGCGTCGCAACAGTCGCGGTCTTGATCCTGTGCATCCGTTTTTCCGCCTGGTCAAACTCGATCGAGTACGGCGACTCGAAGACCTCATAGGTCGGTGACCTCGAGGCTGTCCAGGCCAGTCCTCTCCTAGATCTCCACGCCGACAGAGGTGCCCACATTATTCCGGGCGTCTCCAAGGTAGGCGAAGGAGATCCCCACGTCGTGCCTCCGGCGGCGCCCCCGCATGGAGCACATCGTCGCCGCAGCTGGCCATGAGTCGGATGCGGAACCTTCAACGAGAACGGCTCGCCCTAAGGTGCCTCACAGACGTAACGTCTGATGAACCGCGCGGAACGCGTGGTTGAATCGATGATCGTGGAGCCGTTGGAATGGGTGCGCGAGCAAGGCATCGTCTTGCAGTCCGCACGCGGCCCCGTGCCCAATCTTGCCGAATACGTCGCCGCTGAACCCATCCGCGGCAGCTGGTGGGGACACGCGTCCGGCCACGAAATCTTCGCGGTACTCAGC
>DATMCA010001735.1:0-3488 GCA_035559015.1 Umezawaea sp.
CGGCCGAACCACCGAGCAGAACCTCACCACCGCCGCACCCTGGACCAGCCCCTGGCTACCCGAAGGTTTCGGACAGGAGTTTTGGCCTGGTGCTTAGATGTGCTTGATGAACGCGGACCAGGAGGCTTCGGGGAACGCCAGCACACCCGAGCCAACACTCTTGGAATCCCGAACAGCAACCACCGGACCGGCAAACGCGATCTCGACGCACGCACCGTTGTTGCCGCCGTTGCTACGACTGCTCTTGCGCCACACCGCACCGGTGAGGTCCACAGTGGACACCTCTTTCACTCGGGGCCGTACCTCTCGGCAAGCACCCGACCGATCAGTGCCATCGATTCGGCAGGGTCCAGCGACCTGGAGATCAGGTGCTCGAAGATGAGTTTAGCCTCCCTGACCTCACCTTCGGCTTCGATGTGCAGCGACCCGGTGGCGTATTCGGCGTAGAGCACTTCCGGATCCGCCTCGGGGAAGCCCAGCACGATGAAGGCGCCGCTCATGCCGTCATGCGCTCCGATGCGATCAGGCAGCACCCGCAGCGTCACCGATGGCAGCCGGCTCGCCACCAGCAGGTGGCGCAACTGCCTCCGCATCACATCCGCCCCTCCGACCTGCTTCCGGAGCACTCCCTCATCGATCAACGCCACCAACTCCAGCGGATCCTCCGAGTCGGTGAGCCGCAATTGCCGGATGAGTCGCACCTTGACCTGGTTCTCGAACTGCGTATCGGAACGCTGTAGCCGATTCGCTTCGAACAGCGCACGCATGTACCCCTCTGTCTGCAACAAGCCGGGGATGTAGGCCAGGCAGAACTCCCGCACTCGCGATGCCTCGGTTTCCACATCTATGTACCCCTGGTCCGCAACGCCATAAGCCATCCACCAGCCCGGTTTCGAGGCCCGGCGGGTTTGTTCGACCAGGTCGGGTTCGTACTGGTCGTAGAGGTCCATCATCGAGCGGACCAGGTGGATGTCGGCGCGGGTTTCGCCCTGCTCAACGCGGTGCAGGGTGCTGCGCGTCTTGTCCAGGGCCGCTGCGGCGTCGTCGAGGGTCATCTTCGCCCTGACCCGCATCGCCTGGAGTCGAGCCCCGAGTCGGCGGCGGCGAAACGGCGGTCGCGTCGGCATCACCCGATTATGACCACGGGAAATCCAGAAGCGGGATTTCCACTTTCCTTCACCGGATCGAGTGGATGTCCCGAGTGGACGATGGATTCATGGAGGCAACCCTTTTCGCGTTGGTGACCGATGAGGCCACCCTGTTCGCGTTCGGCATGCAGATCGTCGAGGGCGACGAGACCGACGTCGTCGTGTACCGGCGGGATCCGGAGACGCGCAAGACGATGTTCGGGGTGCACGACTCGGTCGAGCGGGCCGTTCGGCACTACTCGCGGATGGTTCCGGTGGACGTGCTGTGGGCGCCCGACGACTGGGAGAACGAGGTGGTCTAGCGGGCCGAACCGGCGTAGCGGTGGGCGCGCAGGGCGGGTTCCGGGGCGTCCTTGACGCCGACCACGCGCATGAACCGCACCGCCGACGGGTCGACCGGCAGCAGCAGCGTCGTGATGCGGCGGACGACCAGGATCGTCGTGATCGCCACGGCGGCGGCCAGCAGGTCGGCGAACGCGTGCAGCAGCACGCCGTCGGCCAGCGCCTGGACGCTGGAGCGGAACGTCCAGACCAGCGTGAACGCGACGAACAGGCCGGTGACGACCCACAGGCCCCACCAGATCCGCAGGAGCCTGGACGGGTTGGGCCTGCGGTCGACCGGTTCGCGGAGGGCGGCGTGCTCCAGTTCGGCCGCGACCGATCCGGGGACGACGAGGTTCACGCCGGGCACGACCAGGCCGATGACGACCTGGAGGTCCGAGCGGGACGGGGCGTAGCCCGCGGCGTCGGCGGCGGCGTCGCGGGCCCGGCGCAGCCACAGCAGCGTCAGCACGATGGCCAGCGCCGACGCGACCCAGGACACCACGGCCGACGAGACGACCATCGCGTCGGACACGCCGACGGTGGTCGGCGACAGGGCGCCGTACCGGCTGAGCGCGAGCAGCACGTACCGCCAGACCTCGCTGCCCGCGGCCCAGACGGCCGTGAGGGCGGCGAGGCTCAGCGCGTTCGCGGCGGCACGGGCGCGGGTGCGGACCTGGTCGACCGAGACGGGGACCGCCGCGTCGCCCATGACCGACGTCGGCCAGCGCCACGCGAGCAGCGGGAAACCCCACCTCGGCGGCACGGGGTACGACGGCGGCCCCTGGTAGCGGGGCGTGAACCGGCGCAGCCGACGCTGGTAGGCGCCGGGGGGCGGGGTCGCCACCCAGTCCACGCGCATCGGCTGCAACGGCTGCATGATCAGATGACCTCGGGGTCCACGCCGTCGACGCCGCTCACGAGCGGACGACCCTGGGCGGACCAGTGCTGCATCCCGCCGTCGACGTTCACGGCGTCCCAGCCGTTCGCGTTGAGGTACTGGGTGACGCGGGCGGACCGACCGCCCGAGCGGCAGATCACGTACAGCTCGCTGTCGGCGGGCAGCTCTTCGAGCCTGCTCGCCAGCTCGCTCATCGGGATGTGCAGCGCGTCGGGCGCGTGCCCGGCCGCCCACTCGTCGGCTTCGCGCACGTCGAGCAGCACCTTGCCCTCGGGCAGCTCGACGGGTACCTCGGACACTTCGACGTTCGGCACGGTCACGTCGCAATGGTGCCACGTGACCGGGTCGGACGCGTGTGAGGAACCCCGCTCAGCCCTCCGCGTGCGCCACCGCCAGACCGATGGTCTTGAGCTGCTCCACGGTCAGCGGCAGCGTCGGCCTGCCCTTGCCGAAGCGGTCGCGGGAACCGTCGTCGTTCCGCCGGACGTCGGGGCTGCCGAAGTTGTGGACGGCGATCTCGTCGACCAGGCCGTTCGGCCGGTAGATCCGCAGCGACTGCGTCAACGACTGGAACGGCTCCGACGGCATGACCGAGTAGTACTGGAGCACGGTGCCGTCGGGGTTGACCACCCGGTTCGCGGGCTCGCAGTTGCCGTGCAGGAACACCTGCCCGTCGGCGACCTCCAACGGCGTGCCCTCGAACCGGCCCCGTCGGATCACCACACTGCCCGTACCCGCGGAGTCCGTCACGTCGACCGCCACGCGGTAGGCCGCGTAGCCGTACGGCTGTCCCTCCCCGCTGACCTCGGCCCGCGCCTCGCTGACGGTCGCGGGCCGGGCGACCGCGGTGACGGCGGTGTGGAACGCGTCCACCATCACGGGTGACAACTGGTCGGCCCCGACCATGCTGCTCGGCTCGAAGTTCGACGAGCACTGCGGGATCGCCAGCACCGGACGCCCGTCGCCCGGCGGCGCGGACGCCGCGGGTTGCCAGGTGCCGTACGGCGTCTTCGGCGGGAAGTCCGCCGCGGGCCAGGGCTGCGGGGTGGACGTCACCGACGGACCGACGGCGGGCGGCATCGTGGTCGGGACGGATCGCAGCGAGGACAGGCCGATCC
>DATMCA010001736.1:0-2098 GCA_035559015.1 Umezawaea sp.
TTCTCGACCGGCATCCCGGACTGCTCACCGGGGAGATATCTGGCCACCAGCGGGGAGATCGCCGGCCACCTATGGGGCGGTAAATGGCCGCCTACGGGGATTCTTCACTGGCCGCGGTCAAGCTTGGCGCACGGGGTGGCAGGAACAGCCCTTCTGCACATCGAACGTGCGGCCACCGACACCAGCGGGTGGGCGGCCGCCCACACCTCCATGCGTGCCGCAGCGGCCGGACCGATCGACGGCGACGCGCACACCGGCCTGTTCTACGGGGCGCCTGCCATCTCGTTCATGCTGCACGCAGCCGCTGCCTGCGAACCGAGGCACGCGCGCACCGCGGCAGCGTTGGATGAGGTCGTGCAGCGCGTCGCGCACCGCCGGTTGGTGACGGCCACGACACGCATGGACCGAGGCGATCCTGCCGGGTTCACCGAGTTCGACCTGTTCTCCGGATTGGTCGGTATCGGCGCGCTACTGCTGCGCCGCTGCCCTGACAGTGACGCTGTCACCGGCATCCTGAACTACCTGGTCACGCTGACCACACCGCGAACGGATCATGGTCTGCGGGTGCCGGGGTGGTGGGTGGCCCACGATCCGGACACCATTTGCCCCACCCCCGGCGGACACGCGAACTTCGGGATGGCGCACGGCGCCGCGGGGCTGCTCGCGCTGCTGGCATCGGCCACCATCCGCGGCCGAGTGGTCGAGGGCCAGTACGACGCGATCAGCGCGCTCACGCGGTGGTTCGACCGGTGGCGGCAGGACTCATCGCACGGGCCTTGGTGGCCGCAGTGGATCACTCGCGACGAGTTGCGGTCGGGACGTCCGACGCAACGCGAGCCTGGTTTGCCGTCCTGGTGCTACGGGGCGGTCGGGATCGCCCGCGCCCAGCAACTCGGCGCGATCGCCACTGACGACACCTCTCGCCGGACCACGGCCGAGGACACGATGGCCGCATGTCTGGCCGACCGGCAACTCGACCGCGTCACCGAGTCCGGTCTGTGCCACGGGCTGGCCGGGATCTACCAGAGCGCGTTCCGGGCCGCCAACGACGCGTACAGCCCCGCCATCGCGGGGCTTCTTCCCGGTGTGGCGAGCAGGATGGCACAACATGCCGCCACGATCGGCCACCACGGCAACGCCGGGTTCCTGACCGGAGACGCGGGCGTGGCACTGGCTTGCGACACCGCGCGATACATGACCACACCACGTTCGGAATGGGACGCATGTCTGCTGATCGTCTGACCCTGCCGCAGCCCGACCGGATCGTCGACGGTGTCCTCGCGGTTCTGGCGGGTGCCGACCTCACGATGATCGCGGCCAGGACCATGATGGATCCGGCGGATCTGGCCGACGCGCTGGAGGTCTACCAGGACGCCGGTCGTGCCGCGCTGCAGCAACGTGCCGAGCGGGACTGGTATCAGGTTCGTGTGCGGTTCCCGGCATGGGAGGCCGCGGAAACGATTGGTGCCCAGCGTCTCGGGCCGTGCCTGGATCGGTTGCAGGCCGACGGGGCGATGACCGGATGGTGGTTCCTGCGCAAACACCCCTGCTGGCGCGTGCGGTTCCACAACGCCGACACCGCCACGGTCAACGACGTTCTCACCGAACTCACCGCCACCGGTGTGATCGACCGCTGGTGGCCGACGATCTATGAACCCGAATCCGCGGCATTCGGCGGCCACGATGGAATGACCATCGCCCACACGCTCTTCTGCCAGGACGCGCGCGGAGTGCTCGACTACGCACGCCAGGATTCCCCGGGACTCGGCCGCCGCGAGTTGTCCCTGCTGCTGCTCAACGAACTTCTCCGATCCGCCGGGCTCGACACGTTCGAGCGCGGCGACGTATTCGCCCAGGTCGCCGCGCTTCGACCCACACCGGCACCCGGCGACCAGAACAAGATCGAAGATCTGGCTGCGAAGGTGACGATTCCCCTGTCCATCCCGCGCGTGGCCGACAGTTCCCTGTTCGCTGCGAACGGGCCGATCGCACATGCCGCACCGTGGCTTGAGGCGTTCCGGACAGCTGGTCACTGCCTTGGTGAGGCTGCCGCACAGGGACTACTTGATCGCGGCATACGGGCGATCCTCACCCACGT
>DATMCA010001737.1:0-3012 GCA_035559015.1 Umezawaea sp.
GTCCGGTTCGGCGCTCTCGCCGGCCCATCCCGGCCGGGACGGATCGCTGCCGGGCGGCGGTGGCGGCACCCGGCAGGCCCGCTCCAGCAGCAGGGCAGCCGCGACCAGCGCGGCCGTGAGCAGGGATCTGGGTCGCAAGGGAAGCACCTCTCGTGCAGGCCCGACCACGCAGGGGTGTAGTCAGGCGAACACGCTCAGTGTGCCCACCCAGCCCCCTCCCGCCACCCCTCGAACGGCTGATTCCCACCCTCGGGATCGAGAAACCCCGACAAACCCGGCACCAGGTCCCCTACCCCGCCCTCCGGTGCCGGACCGGGCTCGACAACGCCTCCTCGCCGGTCCGCCCGACGTGCTCCAGCACCCCGCCAGTGGTCCACCGGACCAGGTCACCAGTCCGGTACAGCCGCTCACCGACCCCGAACGGCGAGGCGACGAACCGCTCGGCCGTGAGACCCGGACGGCCCGCGTACCCCTGCGCCAGACCGATCCCGCCCACGTACAGCTCACCGACCACCCCGACCGGGACCAGGCCCAGCCCGCTGTCGAGGACGTACACGCGCTTGTTCCCCACGGGTCTGCCGATCGGCACGGGTCGACCGTCCAAATCGGACCGGACGACCTCGTGCGCGATGGTGACCCCCGTGCTCTCCGCGAGGCCGTAGGCGTTGACCACCCGCAGTCCGGGGAAGTCCCGCAGCACCCTGCCGACGTGCGCCGCCGACAAGGGCCCGCCGACGGTCATGACCTGCCGCACGACCTCGAACACCTCCGGGTGCTCCTCCACCACCAGGGTGAACAGGCTCGCGGACATCCGCACCGCGGTCACGCCGTGCTCGGCCACCAGGTCGGGCACCGACGACGACGACGACCGCAGGACGGTCGTGCCGCCGAACAGCAACGGGCCGAACACCTCGAACACGTCCCCGGACGCCGGCGAGCAGTGGAGGAGCACCTCGCCCGGCCCGAAGCGCAACTGGTCCCGGCAGAGGTGGGTGCCGACGAGGGCCCGGTGCGACGTAACGACGCCCTGTGCCCCGACGCGGGCGACGGCGTCCGGGTGGCCGAGCCCCACCGGGTCGACCGCGGACTCACGGCCGATCACCGCCCAGTCGAGGTCGACGCGCCCGCGGTCGCCCGGCACGTCCTGGCCACGACGGGTGATCACGGCTCGCACGCCGGTGAGCCGCTCGGCCTGGACCCCGCGGTCCAGCACCGCGCACCCGGCACCGGCCTTGAGCACCGCCAGCAGCGCCGCCACCAGTTCCGGGCCGTGGTCGAGGTCGACGCCGACGAGGTCGCCGGGCCGCACCCCGCGTCGCACCAGGTGGTGGGCGAGCCGGTTGGCCGCCGCGTTCAGCTCCGCGTACGGGATCTCCACGCCCTCGTGCACGAGGGCGATCGAGTCCGGCGTGCACAGCGCCTGGTCCTCGAACAACTCGTGCAGGCACCGGTTCGCCGGGACGTCGACGTCCGTGCTGTTCCACGCCACGCCGAGGACGTGCCGCTCCTCGTCGTCCAGCACGTCGACACCGCCGACCCGCACGTCGGGCTCGGCGACGACCCGTGCGAGCACCCGGACGAGCCGCGCGGCGAGCGCGTCGACCGTGGAGCGGTCGAACAGGTCGGTGGCGTACTCGATCGCGCCGTCGAGACCCGCCGAGGTCTCCACGAAGCCGAACACCAGGTCGAGCCCGGACGAGCAGGTGCGGACCTCCGGACCACCGTCGACCCGCAACAGCACCATCACCCGGAACAGCGGGTGCCCGCCCGGCTCGACCGCCGCCGCCACCCGCTCGAACGGGATCTCCTGGTGCGCGAACGCCGCCAGGTCCGCCTCGCGGACCCGTGCCAGCAGCTCGGTGAACGTCGGGTCGCCCGACACGTCCGTGCGCAGCACCACCGTGTTGGTGGAGCACCCGACCGGGCCGTCCAGCGCGACGACCGTGCCGATCGGCAGGTCGTCCCCGGCGCCGAGCCTGGTCAGCAGGACGGCCACACCGGCCTGGAGCACCGTGAACAGGGTCGCGCCGGACGCGCGGGCCAGCTCCGCCAGTCCCGTCCCCAGCTCGGTGTCGACGCGGAACCCGTAGGTACCGACGTGACCGCTGCCGACGGCGGGCCGCGGCCGGTCCACCGGCAGGGGCAGCTCGCGGGGCATCCCCCGGAGCGCCCCGGTCCAGTGCTCCAGCCGCGCGGTGCCGAGGAGTTCCCGCCGCCGCGGCGAGGTCCGCGACCGGTGCGGGACAAGGGACTGGGGGATCACGGCGGGCTCCTCGGTGCGGCGGATCGGGTGCGGCGGATCGGGTGCGGCGGATCAGTCGGTGTCGGCGGCCGCGGCGAGGCTCGCCGGGCGGAGATCGGTCCAGGCGGCCTCGACGTGGTCCAGGCACGCCCGCCGGGTGTCTTCGCCGTGCGCGATCGTCCAACCGGTCGGCACGGCGATGGCGGCGGGCCACAGCGAGTGCTGCCGCTCGTCGTTGACCAGCACCAGGTAGACGCCGTCCTCCTGGTCGAACGGACTGCCCGTCACGGCCGGACCTCCGGTCGGGGCACCAGGACCAGGTCCACCGGCGACCCCGGATCGGACGGCTCCCCCTCGCCCGGCACCAGTTCCAGCACCGGCCGCGACTCGGCCTCCGCCTCCCGCGACGGAACCGCCAGCGCCGCCGCGGCGGCCGAGAACGGCACGATCGGCCGAACCGCCGACGGCACCGCTCCCGTCCGGCCGAGCAGCATGAACGGCTCGACCTCGGACCACACCTCACGCCCCCGGCTCACGACCGGACCTGCTGTTCCGGCAGCAGGATCTGCTCGGGCGACGGCCGTGACCAGACGTCGTCCGCGTCCAGCGCCCACGGCGCGTACTTGCCGACCGAGCTGATCAGCAGCCGCAGCTCCAGCGCGAGGCACTCGACGAGGTTGACCAGGCCGCGCTCCGGGTCGGTGTCCACGGCCAGCAACGCCGCCCGGCCCAGGCCCGCCGCGTCCGCGCCGAGGGCGAGGCACTTCGCC